>PIVW01000329.1 GCA_003353825.1 Chloroflexota bacterium | reverse complement strand
AGGCCTATTTGAGCGAGGAGGAAACAAAGCGCAACGAAAACAAGAACAGGAAGAAGCAGAACTGTATGAACAGATAGGCCGCCTGAAGCCTGTACTGAGCTTGTCGAAGTGATGGAACTGGAGTGGCTTAAAAAAAAAGCTACCCAGTTCGACTGAGGAGAAAGGGCAACTGATCGAACCAGCGAATGGGGAGACAAGTGTGCGACGGCAATGCGAATTGGTCGGACTGAACCGTTCCAGCCTATACTATGAAGCGGCAGCAGAGAGCGCATTGAATCTGACGTTGATGCGTTTGATGTCTGTATTGTTGCTCTAGAGCAGGCTTTAGAAATCGGGAAACCTGAGATTTTCAACACAGACCAGGGTTCTCAGTTTACTTCTCATCAGTTCACAGATCGTTTGCAAGAGGATAACATCCGTATCAGCATGGATGGCCGAGGCAGAGCTCTAGATAACGTTTTTATCGAACGGCTTTGGCGCACCGTCAAGTAAGAAAACATCTACCTCAACCCCTGCCCTCCGCGCAGGCGACCTCTATACTACTGAAAACTCTGGAAAACTTTTTTGAGCTATTTTTTACCCCCGTTTACACAGGTGCGAACGAGCAAAACCCCCCTGTATACGGGGGTGCGAACAGCCGTTTTAGACTTTTCCAGAGTTTTCAGTATACTATCTCATTCCTAACCGTTCTACCACTTTTTTACCCCCATTTATCACCTTATTTTTCCCATTTTGTGGTCTAGTTTATGGGGTCCACTTTACATTTAGCCGTATCTCGTATTTATGGGTAGCCTGACTTTTCCAGAGTTTTCAGTTCAATCGCAAACTTAACCACGGCTGCAAGGAGCTCAAACAATGGCACAACTTCCCGATGCTTACCGACAATTTCAGGATGACTACGCCGTAGTTTGGCAGGCATA
Organism: Chloroflexota bacterium; assembly: GCA_003353825.1. The sequence goes on along the minus strand of PIVW01000329.1, from coordinate 5,715 downwards.
CGACCAACTATGTACAGCAGCACATGGGATTAGCCCACTCGACGAACAACAGCGGGCTTAGGTCAGATTCAACCTGGCCATCGGCGCCCAATACGAGGGTATGGTGCAAGTGCGAGAAGCGCTTGACGCAGGCTTGGGCACCGACCAGATCCGCCATGCCGTTGTTCTTACTGTCCCTTCGCTTGGTCTCCCTTCTACCATGGCCGCGCTGACCTGGGCGGAAGATGTACTGAGCTAGACACCAAATGGCTATCACTTCGCCGTTGGAAATCACTTCTGAATCTAATGAGACCGATTCATATTTTCCTGGCCGATGATCACACGGTCTTGCGGGCTGGGCTCAAAGCTCTGCTCAATGCAGAGCCAGATATGGAGGTTATCGGCGAGGCCCAAGATGGCATCTCTTGTGTACATCAGGTCGCGGTTCTGAAGCCGGACGTGGTGCTGCTCGACATCAACATGCCCAACTGCAACGGCCTAGAGGCGCTGACGCTTCTGCGCAAGCAGACGCCGTCGAGTCGGGTGTTGATTCTAACCATGCACGATGACGCAAGTTATCTGCGCCAAGTGCTGGCTGCTGGTGGCGTAGGATACGTGCTCAAGCAGTCGGCCGGTGAAGAATTGCTTTCAGCCATTCGGGCCGCATATAACGGTGGAATTTACCTTCATCCCCAGCACACAAAGGTGCTGTTGGAAGATACGCTAGATGCTGCCAGTCAACCTGTTCCAAAGCCAGTCAGTGAACGGGAGCGACGCTATCAGTCTCTCAGTGAGCGAGAGACAGAGGTTTTTAGGTTGATTGTGCTTGGTCACCGCAATAGTGAGATCGCCGAAATGCTGAACCTAAGCGTGAAGACGATTGAAACCTATAAATCCCGTTTGTCGAAAAAATTGGATGTGAATAGCCGGGCGGCGTTGGTGCGTTTGGCACTGAAGTTGGGTGTTTTGGATGACGCACAGTAGGGGCTAGAATCGAGTGTCGGGGAACAGCTAAAATGGACAAACCGCGGGAATGAATTGGTGCGAAACCGCTTCTTGTTGCGTCGAAAATGTTTTGTAGGGAGATTTCCCGACAAGGAACGGGAATTGTCCTGAACTCCCTGACAAACAGTCAAGCTTTTCCTGATATCAAACCAAGGTGATTGTCGCTAGAATAAGGTAGTAAACTGAATTCTCATCTCCGAGCCGCTTCGCCTACACGTATTGGTCTATCATACTCATGGTGATGAGGCCGATAGGGTGGCTGTGGAAACACCGTTGCCTGCCGATTTGCAAAGGAGATGCCGATCCTTTTTTGGGATTGGCATCTTTTTATTTTCAATCTTTCCTCATCCCTCAAAGCCTTTTTGGAGGTGAAGTCCAATGCCTGAATTGCTAGAACAGCAAAACGTCTTCGTACGCATGCAGGAAGACATCGAACGGGCTCTAGAAAAACCTGTCGATGAACGTCGCTGGGTGATGGTTATCGATCTACGGAAATGTGTGGGTTGCAGCGGCTGCACTATAAGTTGTGTGGCCGAAAATAAACTGCCGCCGGGTGTGGTTTATCGTCCGGTACCCGAAGATGAGATCGGAACTTTTCCCAACGTCACACGTCGATTTTTACCACGCCCGTGTATGCAATGCGACAACCCGCCGTGCGTTCCAGTCTGCCCTGTTAATGCCACATGGAAGCGTTCTGACGGCATAGTCGCAATCGATTATGACCAATGCATCGGATGCCGATATTGCATTACTGCCTGCCCGTACGCCGCTCGCACATTTGACAAGGGTTATACCTACACGCAGCACACGCACAACCAGGAAACCTATGAACTACTTTCGTCCTTCGAATACGGTCGGGAATGGCCGCGAGAGGACGGATCGCCCATCGGTAACGTGCGCAAGTGTCATTTCTGCTTACACAGATTGAGAGAGGGCGAGCTTCCTGCCTGCGTGACGACCTGTATGGGTGTAGCAAATTATTTCGGTGACGCCAACGACCCCGATAGCATCGTCTCGGAAATGATCGCCAGCCCAAACGTCATGCGCCTAAAAGAAGAATTAGGCACCGAACCGAAAGTTTACTACCTAGTTTAGCACATTCGCTATCTTCGTCTGGAGGTATAAAATGCAAAAAACACTAAAACTTATCGTCCTTATCCTGGCCGCGATCGGCTTTATTGCAGGACTCTATGGTCTGTACCTGCGAGTTGTCGATGGGCATCAGGCGGCAAATTATGGTTCGTATATACCGTGGGGTCTATGGATCGCCGGTTACATCACCCTGGTAGGCACCTCGGCTGGCGCGGTCGCAGTCTCGGCTGTTATTTATGGTTTGAGGCGCAAAGATTTATATCCCGTCGCTAGTATCAGCATGATTGTGGCGTTTGTTGCTTTTGTGGCGGGGATGTTCCTAGTATGGGTTGATTTGGGTCACGCCGAACGCTTCTGGATGCTCTACTTCTCAACATCCTTCAACTCAGTGATGGGGTGGATGGCCTGGTTTTACGTTATCTACGGGATTCTCCTATTGATCGGTTTGTGGCTGACTCGTAAGGGTGCAGTTCCTGCTTTGATCGAACGCTTCGCTTGGTTAGTCTTTCTCTTTGCCATTGCTTTTGCCGCGGCAGAAGGCGCATTGTTTGGTGTCATCGGTGCTCAGGCGCTCTGGGAGTCAGCCTTCACACCAATCCTATTTTTGGTGGAAGGCGCTGCCTTTGGCTTAGGCGCTGTGACAGCCGCTTGTTACCTGTTGGGTCTGCTCACGACCGATATTGCTAAACGATTCGGGACCGTGTTGTTGATCTTACTAGCCTCAATCGCCTTACTAGAGTTTGCCGATGTGATCACCGGACTGTATACGGCTACCCCCGCCAAAACTGAGGTCTTACAGTTGATTCTGTTTGGTCATTACTGGTGGGCCTTTTGGATTTTTCACATCTTACTCGGTGTGATATTCCCGGCCATCCTCCTCCTTGTAGCTCGCGGTAATGCAATCGTAACAGGTATTGCTGGGTTACTCATTGCCGCAATGGGCCTCGCCAGTAAACTCAATCTCGTCATCCCCTCACTGGCGCAACCGGCATTGGAAGGTTTGGCCGAGTCTTTTACCGGCCCAGGCCTCACCCTAACCTATCTCCCCAGCCTTGGCGAATGGCTTGTCTTAATCTGGGCTGTATCGCTGGCGGTATTACTATTTCTGCTGGGATCCTGGCTCAAAACCTCTGAATCCTCGAAGGAGACAGCTTAAATGAAACAAGTATACAAGTCAAAAAATGAAGACTCGAACGGCGTTACACAATCCGATTCGAAAACTGATGAAATGGATCGGCGTGAATTTTTGAAAACATCGGCAGTCGTAGGCGGTGCTGTGGCACTTGCAGGAGCGGTGCCCTGGACTGTTAACAGGGCGGCCGATTCCATCAACCCGCATATTGCTTACGCCCAGGAAGCCGAAAACGGTGTCACCTCTCTAAATAATCCTGAGAGCGTCATCTACAGTGTCTGTCTGAATTGCCACACGGCTTGTAGCGTCAAGACAAAGATACAGGATGGTGTCGTAGTTAAAGTAGATGGTAATCCATACAGCCCGATGAACCTCATGCCTCATCTATCAGAAGCTACGAGCATTGCCGCCGGCGCAAAAATAGATGGGAAGTTATGCCCAAAAGGCCAGGCCAGTGTTCAGGTCGTTTACGACCCATACCGTATTCGTAGGGTGCTCAAGCGCGCAGGTAAGCGCGGCGAGAACAAATGGCAGGTCGTCACTTGGAACCAATTCATGGAAGAAGTCGTCGATGGCGGCGACCTATTCGGTGAGGGTCATGTGGATGGCCTTGACGCGATCTACAAATTGCGTGATCCCGATCTTTCCAGCGAATTGGCGGCTGACAGCGGTGCAGTGGTTGATGGTGATATGACCGTTGATGAATTCAAAATTAAACATGACGAGCATCTCGATCTGCTCATAGATCCTGACCATCCCGACCTCGGCCCGGTCAACAACCAGTTCATCTTCATGGGCGGCCGTATGGAACATGGCCGTAAGGAGCTGGGTAAACGCTTTGTTTACAGTAGCTTCGGTTCAGTCAATTACTATTTGCATACCACTATCTGTGAGCAAAGCCATCACATTGCCTACAAGCTGATGTCGAATGGCAAAACGCACATGAAACCCGATTTCATGAACAGTGAGTTTGTTATCTTCTTTGGCACCGGCGCTTTCGAGGCCAACTTCGGTCCCACACCTATGACCGAACTGGTGACCGATTCGTTAGTGCGTAACAATTTCAAGATGGCTGTCATCGACCCTCGCTTAAGCAAGACGGCTGCAAAAGCCTGGAAATGGGTGCCCATCCAGCCCGGCGGTGATGGCGCCTTCGCCATGGGTATGTTGCGCTGGATTATCGAAAACAATCGCTACGACGAGACCTACTTGCGAGCGCCCAACAAAGACGCCGCCAACGTCAACGGCGAGACTTCCTATAGTGACGCTACCAATCTGGTGCGTACCGACGAGATGGTCTTCCTTGCACCTGAAAAGGCTGGGCTGACTTCACCGGAAGAGGGGGGTCGGGTGATAATGGTGGATGGTATCCCCACACTTGCCGAAGACGCCGAAGCAGGTGATCTATTCGTAAACACCAGCATCGATGGTATTCCTGTTAAATCAGCCATGCAATTGCTTAAAGAGCGGGTTGAAGAGAAAACCATCAGCGAGTATGCCGCCCTAGCCGGTATAGATCTCAAAGACATCGAACTGTTATCCAATGAATTTACTAGTCACGGCAAAAAGGCAGCGGTTGATTTCTATCGCGGTCCAGTGCAGCACACCAATGGATACTATACCGGCACCGCTATCGTCATGCTCAACGTGCTTATCGGTAATGTCGACTGGAAAGGTGGCTTGACTACTGGCGGCAGTCACTGGCATGAGGATGGTTCTAAGGGCGGAGCTCCTTTTCCCAAATCCGTTGTCACCTCAGCGCCTGATGGTCTGAAGAAATGGGGACATCATATCAACCGGGAGCAATCAGCTTACGAAGATAGTACCCTATTTGATGGATATCCTGCGCAGCGACCCTGGTATCCCTTCACGACCGAGCTTTACCAGAATATCATTCCCAGTGCAGTGGCAGGCTATCCCTACAGCGCAAAAGCTTTGTTCTTGCACATGGGAACTCCGATTATGGCATCTCCTGCCGGCCAAGCTCAAATCGACATGCTGCGCGACCCCGCCAAAATTCCGTTGGTCATTGGTAGCGATATTGTGATTGGCGAAAGCACGATGTACGCCGACTATATCATACCCGATCTGACATACATGGAACGCTGGGGACTACCGCATACTACACCGGCCATCCTTACTAAAGTCAGCAAGGTGCGCCAACCAACCGCCCAACCTCTGACCGAGATCGTGATGGTCGATGGCGAAGAGATGCCCATTTGTATGGAAACTTTCCTTATTGATCTCGCCAAGCGCCTGAAGATGCCTGGATATGGACAAGATGGTTTGGGCGAAGGTTGGAATTACAACCGACCCGAAGACTACTACTTGGCCATGTGCGCAACTCTTGCCTTTGGCGACAAAGAGGACGGCTCCGAAACCCTGCCTGCAGCAGACGACGAGGAGATGAGCATTTTCAGCGAAGCTCGTAAGCACCTGCCTATGGCGGTTTATGATGAAAATAAATGGAAGCGTGCTGTGCCCGCTGAACTGTGGCCTAGTGTGGT
>PIVW01000908.1 GCA_003353825.1 Chloroflexota bacterium | reverse complement strand
TTCAAAGTTCCTCCGCCGCAGTGGCGGCCCCACAAGCAACGAGGGCGGCCATCGCTAGAGGCTTTACGCCTCATTCAACGATGGTGTCCTACTCCCAGTTGAAGTGCAGTCCTACCCAAAGAGGGAGATCACGCCTTTCTATTCGATTATGTGCGGCAGGCCGAGCAGGAGGGACGAGTGAGCACTGTGGAGATCAGGGAGGGGGGTGTACTTCACCGTTTTCGTTTTTTCAATCAAGTGCCGCTCAATGCCTCCAATCAAGAGCTGTTGGTCAATTTTGTGGAGTATTGGGAGATCTCCAACAAAAAAACTCAGCACTTCTCTTGGGTGACCGACTTGACTGTCAGCGAGTGGAATGTCTACCTCGTCATGCGGGGTGGACGAGCCCGTTGGAAGATTGAGAACGAAACCTTCAATACACTCAAGAATCAAGGCTACCACTTTGAACACAACTTTGGTTATGGCGAACATCATCTTTCCGTCGTCTTCGCCATGCTGATGATGCTGGCCTTTCTGGTCGATCAAGCCCAACAACTCGCCTGCCAATTGTTCCAAGCGGTTCTGCAAAAAGAAGGCAGCCGCAAACGCTTGTAGGAACATATGCGGGCTTTGTTTTACTCGTTGGAATTCGACTGCATGGAAGATATCTGGCGCGCCCTCCTCTATGGTTACAAAATCACTGGTTATGTCATCCTCGATTCGTCGTAGTGGTCAACCGCAGTCGCTGATTCTGACCAGCCTACCGATTCTTAAAACAGAATCAGGTTCTCTTGGCGCGCTTTCAGTTCATTCTTGCCGCCATCTCGGTTCCCAAACTGAGCTCTTTGACCTTGATTCCTACCATTTGAATCCAGAAAATGCCTGTCAAGGCGAGTGCTACCTCTCACGATTTTACTACCGAAGAAATCTGACCTCAAAACGGGAATTACTGGTTGTAAGTCAGTGAAGTATCTTGACCTTTCTTGATTGCCATCGGGTCGAGACTACCTCATGTCGGTGCTTAGGAATGCAATTTCAATAAAACCCGAAACTTTTTGTGCTCCGGTCAGCTTAAGTTTCTGGTATTATTTGAGTCTCATTCCTTAGTGACTATGTGGGATGAGACCATCAATCTTGACACCACCTACTATCACCTACCGCAAAAACAACGACTCCAGCTTCCCCCAGCAAACCGGATATCGTTATACCGGCCAACGGCAGGAACCCGACCTGGCAGGAGGTCTCTACGACTACGTAGCGCGCTTCTACGACCCCGCGCTCGGGCGTTTCGCGCAGGCTGATACGATTGTGCCGGAGCCTGGCAACCCTTCGGACTTTAATAGATACATTTATGGTGCGAATAATCCTATTCGTTACAACGATCCTTCAGGTCATGTTTACGACGAAGGGGGTGGCGAAGGTGGGGTGACGCCAGATGACCTGAGCTATAAAGCATTGATGGAGTATCTGGTGAGTTCTTTAATGCGAAAATCCAATAGAGGAATAACGCTCACCGAAATTGAGGGTCTCCAGTTGCACAATGCAGCGCGTGATCTGGCACAGATAAGTGGTAGTGATAGAGCAGCATTGTTCAACAGCAGTCTGGCGGCGGAGGATGTAGCGGGTGTACAGGATAAGTTGACGTATTATCGCGACAATG
>PIVW01000328.1 GCA_003353825.1 Chloroflexota bacterium | reverse complement strand
TGCTGCAGCGAAATTTCCGGGGCAAGGATGCCGTGTTCACCGTGGTGTTGATGCCCATGATGCTTTGCCCCATTGTCGTGGGCTTGCTCTGGCGCGGGGGAACGTTGTATGCCTTAACGGGAGAGAAACGTCTATCTGCACAAATCAAAGGCCTTACCGATCTCAGTGCCGATCTAATGCGGCCGGGGCTGTATCTAGCCGAGACCGAAGCGGCGGCCCACAGTGGCGTCAATCCCTTTGGCATAAATGTGTTCCTCGATCAAGAGCCAAGTCCTGATGTCCGAGAAGCAGTGGTAAAGATGGCGGCTAAAGCAGGATTCCGCTGGTTGAGGCAGGAATTCGTATGGGAGGATATCGAGATCCATGGCAAAGGTGATTTCGAAGACCGCCGACACGAACCCCACCGCTCTGCTTGGCAGAAATATGACCATATCGTCGATCTAGCGGAACAATACGGCCTGGAACTGATCGTGCGGGTGAGTAATCCGCCTGAGTGGACGCGCACAACTGGGAATGAGATTGGCCCTTATGCGCCACCCGACGACTACCAGGACTACGCTGATTTCGTGGCCACCCTCGTGGATCGATATAGAGGACGGATTCGGTACTATCAATTGTGGAATGAGCCCAATATCTATCCCGAATGGGGAAACTACGCCATCAGCCCGGAAGATTACAGCGAACTCCTGTGCACCGCTGCCGCTGCCGCCCGTGCAGCCGATGCGGATGTCGTGATCATCAACGGCGCTCTGGCTTCGACTATCGTCTTGCAGCCGCAGGCAGCTCCACCCGGCAATGCCCTCAACGATTTTCTTTTTCTGCAACGTATGTACGATGCCGGCGCTGCAGATTGCTTTGATATCGTGGCAATGCAGGGTTACGGGTTGTGGTCGGGCCCCAGCGACCGCCGCATGAACCCCCGTGTTCTGAACTTCTCCCGCCCCTTGTTTGTGCGAGACCTCATGGTAGCAAACGGCGATGCGCACAAGCCAATCTGGATCAGTGAAATGAATTGGAACGCTGTGCCGGATGAAGTCGTCGACAAACGCTTCGGCCAGGTAACTGAGGCACAACAGGCACGTTATCTGGCCGAGGCCTATCAGCGCATACAACAAGACTGGCCCTGGCTCGGTGTGGCCAACACCTGGTATTTTAAACGTCCTGGCTACCAATGGCGAGATGAGGCCAAACCTGAGTACTATTTTCGATTGGTCGAGCCAGACCTGACCCCACTGCCGCTCTATGACAGCATACGAGCGTATGCCAATGAGATCATCGCCGATCCTGTGATGTATGCGGGTGCATATCCTCCTGGGCATTGGGCCATCCATAGCGATAACTACCACATTGAGCCCCACCCAGAGGCGACACTCGACCAAATCGGTGTGTTAGCGGCGGGCACTTCCCTTAAACTTACCTTTGACGGCGCCTCTTTGCGTATCCATCCCCCAGAAGATGCGCCAGAAACCAGGCTGAGCATCTCTTTGAACGGTGGCCAGCCCCAGGAGCGGATAATCGAGCCAGGCAAGATGCTAAAGATCAGCGCCCGGGGTAGGGAAGAGCATCATGTCGAGATCAGTACAAGTGCTGACTTATGGATTGACCATTGGTACGTGAAGGATGGTGATCTCTCACAATGGTTTTGGCCTTTGGCATGCGGGTTCGGGCTTTTATTGGCGATCTTTGGGGCATTGGTTGTGGGATGGGCGTTTAGAAGCACGACTGCTGACCCAACGTTGTAGCGGTCGGTACGGGTTGGTTAGCGTCGGAAAAGGATGATATCGGCAGATTCTCAGACTCCGTTAATCATCCCTTAATCAAAGTTATGATCAAACGCATGTGAAGACATGATACCATTTGCTATAATCGGCGTTACCTCCAACGTTGCTATGCACCTCATGCTACTATGATACGAAAAATCCTTCTAGCCTTTAGCTTTCTATTTTTGCTGAGCGTTCAAGTCGCCGCTCAGGGTGGCGATCCAAGTGACGCCGTTGCCGCAGAACTGCAAAAAGAACTGTGGTGTCCGATCTGCCAGGGCATCCGTCTCGATGTCTGTGAGCAGAAAGTTTGCGACCAGATGCGCGACTTAATCGACACCGAACTGGCTGCCGGTAAGACCAAAGAAGAGGTCAAAGCCGAATTTATCGATCTCTATGGGCCGGTGATCTTGGGCGAACCTCCCAGAGAAGGACTTAACTTGCTGGCCTGGATCGTGCCTATATTGCTGCTGACCGGGGGACTGATTGCTGCCGTGCTCATCACCCGACGGTGGAGCCAGAAACCGGCAGTAGCCGCGGTAAGTGAGTATTCCACTGTCGAAACCATCGACAGTGACGAAGAAGACGATTATCTTGCACGTGTCGAACGTGATTTGAGTGACTCATGAGCGATAAGCTTACTTCCACTTCCAGCGCTGACGTAAGCCCGGCCCCGAAACCCAAACGAGGCGGCACGACGATCATCATCATTGTTGCCATTGTGGGCGTGTTACTGCTCGCCGTGTTCTATTACGGCATTCTCAACCCCCCCAGCGTACGTGTTGCCTCCGGCTCGGCCCCTCCTATCGTCTTCACGACCTATGACGGAAACGACATTAGTCTGGCCGATTACCAGGGCAAACCGGTCGTTGTCAATTTCTGGGCCAGTTGGTGTTTTCCATGCCGGGAAGAACAGGCAACACTGGAAGCGGCCTGGCGCAAATATAGCGATCAGGTTCAATTCCTTGGCCTGGCCTATCTTGACCAGGAGCCGAACGCACTGGCCTACATCGCCGAGTTTGACGTGACCTATCCGAACGGTCCAGACAAGGGCAGCCGTATCTACAATACTTATCATGTCCAGGGCGTTCCTGAGACTTTCTTCATCGACACAGAAGGTAAGATAGCGACCTTTAAAGATGCTGCCGGAGAAGAGATCAAGGGCTATCACATCGGTCCACTGAGCGCATCTTTGCTAGAAAATCGCATCCAACAACTGCTAGAAATGGCACAATGAGGTAATTTATGGCTGATCTTGGATACATTTCCATTCTACTGGCGCTGATAATCGCCATCTACGGCATTGGAGCCAGTCTCTATGGCGCTCACAAACGTGACACTGCGCTGACTGTCAGTGGCCGTAACGCACTTTACGCCACGGCCGCGCTGATCACGATCGCAACTATTGCTTTGTGGTACCTACTGATTACCAATGATTTCTCTAATGAATATGTAGCCAGTCATAGCGAACGGACCTTACCATTATTCTATCGCTTTTCTTCATTGTGGGGTGGTCAAGCCGGTTCGTTGCTCTTCTGGGGCCTTATCCTGGCCATGTACAGCGTTCTCTTTGTTTTTAGGCAATGGAAAAAGCAACCACAGCGCGGCCCTTACATGGTCGCTATCCTGCTCGTTGTACAAGTCTTCTTCCTCATCATCACTCTAGTCGCTGCCAACCCCTTCTTACGCCTGTGGGTGATGACAGATGGTAGCACTGTTGGCGCGCTTTTCCGCCCGGATGGCGCCTCCCTCTTTATCCCTGCCGACGGTACCGGTCTCAGCCCCTTGCTACAAAACTATTGGATGGTGATCCATCCCGTTTTCCTCTATCTTGGCTACGTGGGTCTCACCATCCCCATGGCATTCGCCGTCTCCAGTCTGATCTCTGGGCAACTGGACAATGGCTGGGCGAAGGATGTGCGGGCATGGAACCTGGCGCCCTGGGCCTTCTTGCTTGCCGGTATCCTCATGGGCAGCCAATGGGCTTATATCGAGTTAGGCTGGGGCGGATTCTGGGCCTGGGATCCGGTCGAAAACGCATCGCTCATTCCCTGGCTTACGGCTACAGCTTTTCTGCACAGCATTATCATCCAGCAACAGCGAGGTATGCTCAAAGTGTGGAATATGATCCTGGCCTTTCTAAGCTTTTGGCTGGTGATCGTCGGCACCTTCATCACCCGCAGCGGCATCATCGACTCTGTGCACGCCTTTGCTCTCTCCAATGTCGGCCCGATGTTCTTGAGCTTTATTATTTTGACCTTCATCGGATTCATCATTCTGTTATGGTATCGACTGCCCAAGTTACAGTCAGATACCGATCTGGATTCGATGGTGAGTCGCGAGTCGGCGTTCCTTTATGTCAACGTTCTCTTCGTTGTAGCTGCCTTTGTTACCTTGTTCGGCACGCTCTTCCCGATTATTTCTGAGATGTTCGGCGGCGCCAAGATCGCGGTGGGACCGCCCTATTTCAATAAGGTGGATGGCCCAATTTTCATGGCGATCCTGCTGCTGATGGGCATCGGACCCTTGTTGGGCTGGCGGCGGAGCTCCCCTGACTTGCTCAAGAGAAATCTCATCCTACCCATTGCCATGGCCCTGGCTGTGTTAACCGTTCTCTTTATGTTCATCACCAAATCGTGGTTACCGCTACTGGCATGGGGCGTGTGTGCGCTGGTGTTGGGCACCATTCTCTGGGAATATTATCGAGGCATGCGGGCCCGGCGTAAAGCCACAGGTGAGAACTGGATGATGGCGCTGGTGCAGGTGATGATGCGTAATCAGCGCCGCTATGGTGGCTACATCGTACATCTGGGTGTGGTCATGATCGCCATTGCCATGGTTGGGGCAACTGCTTTTCAGTTCAATCTCAAAACCAGCCTGACCCTTAATGAATCTGCCGAATTGGCCGGATATACATTCACCTACACCGGGCTCCAACAAGAAACTGCCTCTAACCACGACATCATGATGGCTAATGTCCTGGTGGAAAAAGGAGACGCTGTGGTCGGTACGCTACTGCCCCGCATGAACTTCTATGACAGCCGGGCCGGGCGCGATATGGGCCCAACGACAGAAGTGGGCCTGCGCAGCACTATCCGAGAAGATGTTTATGTTGTATTCAACGGCTGGGAAAATGACGGCAACCTCGCTGCCTTTGAGATCTTCGTCAACCCCCTTATGTTATGGATGTGGATTGGCGGTTTTGTTATGGCCGCCGGCGCCCTATTCTCTCTCTGGCCTATGCCCAAGAAAGTCCCCCAACGTGTTCGTCTCCCCGTATCCCCCCAACCCGCCTGATACCAAAGCACAAAAACAAACTCTCGACCTCCGATCTCTGACATCCGACACCAACCCATGTGGATTCTAGTAACTGCCCTACTGATTTTCGCCGTAGCCGTTGCCATTTTCTGGCCCTACTTACGCCCCAAAAACGCCGGTACCGAGAGCGTGGCCATTGATCCACGTCTGGTTGGCCTATACAATGACCGTGACATGTTGTATCAGTCTGTGCGCGACGCACAGTTCGATAGAGAAACCGGTAAGCTCTCCGACGAAGATTACGAACAACAAAGCACACGCATGAAAAACCGGGCTGCGGCAGTGCTGAGGAAAATCGATGTACTGGAGAGCGAACTCGTATCGCCGGAGCTGGATGCTCAGGTCGAGCAAGAGATCACGCTTGCACGAGAGATGCCCACCGAACTCAAGACCAGTGCCAACAATGGGCGTTCGAAAGGGGATCGTTTCTGCGGACAATGCGGAACCACCCTAAAGGGCAGGGATCGCTTCTGTGCACAGTGTGGCGCGTCTGTGCGCGTGTAGTCGCTAACCAAAAGCGAGTGATAACCCCAGTATATGATCGAAAACTGGCTCATAGATTGACATGATTAAGTGATTTGCTACGCACTCGTAGTTGTCATTTTATGCCTGGGAAATCTGTGTTATTCCTGTTTATCTGTGAGCGCTTTTAGAACCCCGAATTCGGTTAATACCTTTTGACTATGTCGTGCTACACTGAGTGGCACGACTTTTTTTATTCCGACAGCAAATCTATCGCCGAGTTACAGGATGAACGATCGCGACCGTTTTATTGCAAGTATTTTGGGCGAGACAGTTGATCGGCCACCCTATTTGCTTTTTTTGGCGTCTTTGGGCAACAACATGGCAGCCAAGGCTGTAATCGACCGCCTCAAAGAAAGTGGTGAACTGGGCAGGTTCAGCTATGTTCGCATCCTCATCCCTGCCGGTGATTGGATCGCCGGTGGATTCAATGATCTGATCAGCAGTGCTGAACCCTACCCCGACCTGGTCATGGACCCACCCGCTGCTGACATGGATGAAGTCACTTACGATCAATACATCAGCTTCGTCAACTACTGCATCCATCAGGTCAACCTAATGCGTCACCTGCTCGGAGAACCCTATGCTATCAGCTATGCCGATCCGTCGGGCATACTATTGGCCGGGCAGAGCGATTCGGGCGTGGCCTGCAGCATCGAGATGACACCCTACCGCACCACCCTTGATTGGCAGGAATCGGCACTTGTCTGCTTTGAAAAAGGTTATGTCGAATTAGAATTACCTGCCCCACTAGCCACTAATCGACCCGGTCGTGTCGAGTTCTTTCGCGATCCGGGTGATGCTGTCGTGCCGGAAACCATCGTCCCCCAGTTGCCCTGGGTTCATGCCATGCGCCAGCAAGCAATCAACTTCATCGCTGCCATAAGGGGCGAGATCAGGCCACCCTGTGAAGCGGAAGAAGCGCTGCAGGGTTTTTAGTTGTGACAATACCATTTAGTCGACATAATCACTTTTCCACAAGGTCGCAGGTACAACTTCGCTTGCAGACAAGGTTGAACTTGCCACTTGCCACTTGCCACTTGC
>PIVW01000327.1 GCA_003353825.1 Chloroflexota bacterium | reverse complement strand
ATTTTGCGTGACGAACACGAATCTTGGCCGATGACACCACTACATCTCGTGGTTAGCGATGTCAGACGCCCAGATAAAGGGCGGTAAAAATCCGCATCACGCGAAATCCCAGAGAACCTTCTTCAACTAAGATCCATATCTACGAAATACGCAACAGACAACACGGAGTCATCCCATGCGCGCCTTACTATCTGCTTCCAACAAATCTGGTCTTATCGCTTTCGCTCGCGCTCTGTCTGATCAGGGTGTTACGCTCATTGCCAGTGGCGGTAGCGCTCGTGCAATCGCAGATGCTGGTATTCCTATAAGTGCGGTTGAGGATATTACCGGCCATCCAGAGATCCTGGGTGGGCGGGTTAAAACCCTCCATCCTGCCATCCACGGCCCTATCCTCGCTCGCCCAACCGAAGAACATATCACCGAGCTGGCCGAGCATGGCATGGAAGCGATCGACCTGGTTGTGTGCAACCTCTATCCCTTCGAGCAGACAGTTGCCGATCCCGATGTGCGGGTGAGTGAAGCGGTGGAACAGATCGATATCGGTGGGGTGACCTTACTGCGCGCGGCAGCCAAGAACTTTGAACGGGTGACGGTGGTCGTCGATCCTCACGATTACGGTTGGGTGGCGGAATCGCTGGACAAGGGTGGGATGTCAGTCGATACTCGCCAACGTCTGGCACTAAAAGCATTCAGACATACCGCCGCCTATGATGCCTCCATCAGCAGCTTTCTGACAACTGAGGTGGAGGGGGATACACCCGTGCCCGAGACTCTCAATTTGGTCGCCGAGCGGGTGCAATCTCTACGTTACGGTGAAAACCCCCACCAGCAAGCGGCCTTCTATCGTTGGCGCGGTCACGATCCTGCCTTCGAACAACTGCAGGGCAAGGAATTGAGCTACAATAATCTGGGCGATCTGCACGGCGCCTGGGGGGCTGCCAATGAATTCGAAACGCCTGCAGTCGCCATCATCAAACATGCCAACCCCTGCGGCCTGGCCACAGACCCTGATCTGGTGAGCGCTTACGAACGCGCCCTTGCCTCCGACCCTGTCAGCGCCTTTGGCTCGATCATCGCCGCCAACCGCCCGGTGAATTTGGCCTTAGTCGAAGCCATTGGCAAACTTTTTGTGGAGGTGTTGGCCGCTCCCGACTTTACACGGGAGGCGTTACAACGTCTGAGTAAAAAGAAGAACCTGCGGGTGATGAAATCCTCTGGTGCTAGCAGCTTTCCTTTGCAGTTGATGACGGTGCAAGGCGGCTTACTGGCGCAAACACAGGATAACCAGATCCTTACAAAGAGTGAAGTCGTCAGTCAGCGCCAGCCCAGCGAGCAGGAGATGGCAGACCTGCTTTTTGCCTGGCGTACTGCCAAATGGGTGAAATCGAATGCCATCGTCTTCGCCAAAAACCAGGCCACTGTGGGTGTCGGAGCAGGCCAGATGAGCCGTGTGGATGCCGTTCACTATGCCGGTATTAAGGCCGGCAAGAACGCTCAAGGCGCCGTCATGTCCTCCGATGCCTTCTTCCCCTTCCCCGACGGCATAGAAGCCGCCGCCGAATACGGTGTGAGCGCCGTCATCCAGCCCGGTGGTTCGATGCGAGATGAAGAGGTAATTGCCGCAGCCGATCATCTGGGTTTGGCGATGGTGTTTACCGGTATGCGGCATTTCCGCCATTAAGCTCAATGGGCTCCTTTGCCAGCCTCTCAATCGAGCGATAGTGAGGCTGAATAATCATCTCAAGTTCTGACGTTTGAAGACAACTAGTTCATCGTGCCGCAAGTGGCTATGCAGCTCGTAGTAGGCGATTCATCGCCGTGGCAAGTGCACAAAAGCGCTCAAGCGCTTACTACAAACTGCACCCCTTCTTACGCCGCTTTGTACTGACCTCGGTTCGGAGTTAAAACAGGCTCACTGATCGACACAAATTGACACGGATCATTCTATTTCTTCGTAGTCAGAGTCGACAACCAAACCATGAAAAATCCGTGTCATCCATTTTATCCGTGAGCGATTATAGAACGCCGAATTCAAGTTACTAGGGTTGTTTAGCCCAGAGGAGCCCTAAGGCCGCAAGCAAAACCCGATCCTTAATAGTACCCGCTCGAATCTGCTCTTTCACCCAGACTAGATCCACCCATTCACAGCGAATAAACTCTGCCTGATCTGGCTTGGTTTTCCCGTCAAAGCGGATATCCGTGGCCTGGAAAATGTGGATCTCCATATCCTCGAAGGCCGGATTATCCCAGATCGTGCCCAGCAACCGCCACTCCTTGGCTACATGGCCGGTCTCCTCCTCCAATTCACGTTTTGCAGCACGGAGAGCTGATTCCCCTGGATCGATCAGCCCACCGGGCAATTGCCAGATCACTGCATCGACAGGATAACGGTATTCCTGTTCCAAAAGGAGCTGTCCTTGCCCATTCAGGACAACGATTGCAGCACCATGTTGCTCACGGCGCATGACAGTATAATCGTAGATCTGTCCGTTGGGCAACTCAACTTGATCGATATCAAGGCGTAGCCAGCGATTGCTGAATGATATGCGGCTGTTCAACAGTTTCCAGGCTTTGATAGATTTGACGCTTGCCATAATAGTAGGCTCGTATGCATTTGGGAGTGATGTATGACAGAGAGGCGGTAGGATCGGCAACGATGTTCTGGCTCGTAGCGCAGGCAATGATAAAGCCGGATTAGCCTTCGAGCAATTCCGTCATAATACTTGCAGCGAATCAGAAACGAATCCACCCTAGAATTGACCAATCCCCCAGGCTTCGATAAAATTGATGTCGCTTTGTAAGATAAAGCACGATAACAACACCAGTACATGGAACGATCTGATATAAATCTATAGCTCAATATCCCTCCTCAAGGAAATGATATGATGATGCAAGAAGCCACAACAAAAGATGACCTGACTACTGATCTCGCAGAACGATCTGTCAACACCATCCGATTTCTCTCGGCCGATGGCGTTCAGCAAGCCAAGAGTGGCCACCCTGGTCTACCAATGGGCATGGCAGACGTTGCCTACACTCTCTGGACCCGGTTCCTCAATCATAACCCCGCCGATCCCTCGTGGTTCAACCGGGACCGGTTCGTGCTCAGCGGCGGCCACGGCTCCATGCTGCTCTACTCACTCCTCTACCTGACCGGCTACGATCTGCCCTTGGAAGAGCTACAGAAATTCCGCCAATGGGGAAGTAAAACACCCGGCCACCCCGAATATGGTGAAACTGCCGGTGTCGAGATCACAACCGGTCCGCTGGGACAGGGCGCGAGCAGTTCGGTGGGCATGGCTCTGGCCGAAGCGATGTTGGCCGCCCGTTACAACCAGCCCGGCCATGAGATCGTCGATCACTACACCTACGCCATCGTAACCGACGGCGACTTGATGGAAGGTGTAACCTCAGAAGCAGCCTCCCTGGCCGGACATCTGGGCCTGGGTAAACTGATCTGGCTCTACGATGATAACCACATCAGCATCGATGGCCCCACCGATATCGCCTTTACCGAAAATCGTAAAAAGAGATTTGAAGCTTATGACTGGCAGACCATTTCCGTCGACGGTCATAACCGTAAAGCCATCGCCAAAGCCATTGCCAAAGCTCAAAAGAAAACCGACAAACCAAGCATTATCCTCTGCCGTACAACGATTGGTTATGGCGCCCCCAACAAACAGGGTACGGCAAGTGTCCATGGCGAACCTTTGGGTGAGGAAGAGCTGAATGCAGCCAAAGAGAACCTGGGTTGGCCGCTCGAACCCCGCTTTTACGTGCCCCATGATGTGCTGGAGTCATTTCGGCAAGCCCTTAACTTAGGCGTTTCCAAACAGGCGGGCTGGGATCTTAAATTTGCCGATTTCGCGGCTGAACACTCAGAAATGGCTGCCCAACTGAGGCGCGTCCTGGAGAATAAACTCCCTGAAAATCTAGATGCCGCACTGCCGACTTACGGGAGCGATGTCGTTAAGGCCACGCGCGCCACATCGGGTGAAGTGCTCAATGCCCTTGCCGGCCTGGTCCCCGAATTGATCGGCGGCTCGGCCGACCTCACACCTTCTAACAAGACCGACTTGAAGGGCTACAGCGATGTGGTTACCGGTGATTTCAGTGGCCGCTATATCCGCTTTGGCGTGCGCGAGCATGCCATGGGCGCGATTCTCAATGGCATGGCCCTGCATGGTGGCATCATCCCTTACGGCGGCACTTTCTTTGTATTTAGTGATTACATGCGGCCCAGCGTGCGTCTGGCCGCACTCATGGGCTTGCAAGTTATTTATGTGTGGACACATGACGGCATCGGTGTTGGTGAGGATGGGCCAACCCATCAACCAGTGGAACACATCCCCTCACTGCGGGCCATACCAAATCTGTTTATCTTGCGCCCGGCCGATGGCAATGAAACCGCCCAGTCCTGGAAGCTCGCTCTCGAACGAAAGTCGGGCCCCAGCGCCCTTCTGCTCACCCGCCAGGGATTACCGACCTACTCTACTGCCGAAACCGCGCTCGGCGTCCACAAAGGCGCCTATATCTTATCAGATAGTGAGGCCCTACCACAGATCGTGCTCACCGCTACCGGCTCGGAGTTACAACTGGCGGTCGAGGCCGGCAAACAATTGGCCGAGCAAGGCATCGCCGTACGGATCGTCAGCTTCCCCTGTTGGAAACAATTCGAAGCACAAGCCGAATCCTATCGCCAAGAAGTATTCCCATCCGGCGTACCGGTCGTCGCTGTCGAAGCCGCCAATCCCTTCGGCTGGGAGCGCTATGCCGATAAAATCATCGGCATCGATCGTTTCGGTGCATCCGCTCCCTATGCCACAGTTTACGAAAAACTGGGTATCACAACCCAGGCAGTTGTGGACGCAGCTTTATCACTGCTTTGAAAATAAAAAGACAAAAGGTAAAGTGCAAAAGGCAAATGTGTCCTGCACTTCGATAATTGCTCCATCTAGAAATCTTGAGAGATAAAAGTTGTTTGCTTTGGCTGAAAATGAATGGCAGGAAGAGGTGGGCCTGTACGGCTGCCCACCTCTTCAACCATCAGCTTGTACGTACCAACTACTAACTCAGCCTGACCACCGGCACATAAGCCCGAAACTGCGATTTGGGGTCTTCAGGATTGAAGGATTCGTCGTATAATTCGAACTCCGGCCCGGGGCCTCGGCGATATCCTGATGAGGGAAGCCAGGTACCATAAATCTGTTCATAGGTCGAGTGCATCGTCGGCAGGGTGCAAGTGAATACGGCGTACCTCTGAGCCGGCAACGTTATGCGCTCCATATCCTTGGGCGCCTGAGTAGCGTCCGCGACTTCAACCGCGGCGAAATAGTCCATAACGCCTGTAGTTTCATCATAGTTATCGGAGACCCCATAACAGATAGCGGGATTAACGGCGTTGATCTCCCCCATCCGTGACATGAAACGACCCCAGAGCTGGGGGATGGCGTCGCCCTCGATCTTGCCGTGATGTTTCATTCCGATGATGGTTAAGGCTGGTCTGGTTTCAAATGTGGATTCCATTATTGTTCTAACTCCCATTGACTGATTTGAGTTTCATGTCGGCAATTACATGGCCATGATCTATCGATCTAGTAACATCATTATGGCACCCATATATGCCAAAACCAGACATATATAAACATAAAACAGAAATAATGTTCTGTCCCAAAACTTGTTATGTTCGTTCAAGATTTCGGTACTCAAGGATCTCAACTTACTGAGAAAACTGTTCGTTCACAAATGCCAGCACCTTCTCGATAACAGCTACAGCCTCAGGAGTGGGGTCACGAGGATCGAGGTAGTGCGTGTCTGAATGATAGAGGTGGAGTTCGTGCGCCACACCGGCATTGGCCAATGCGTCGGCCAGACGTTGCGATTGATTGGATGGGATCACTTCATCTTCATAGGTGTGTATGATAAGTGTTGGCGGATGCTGCTCTGCCCAAAAAGCCGGCGAGTAGGCCATAAAAAAGCCCGGGTCCCGGTCGGGGCGCCCTAAACTGGCAACGGCGAGATCGTAGGGAGGTGGGATCATCAGGTCCTCATCATAAAGCGCCTCAACCCCCAAGAACGCATCTGAGACCCCACCGATGTTCACGATTGCGCCCAAATGGTCCAACGCTGGCAGAGCGCGATAGCCGAATAACGATCCGAACGAACCACTCACAAAAACGAAATCTGGGCCAGCGATGGCCGGACTTAGTTGGCCACTCTGTGCAAATTCTACTGCCATTCGTAGATCTCTGGCATGAGCTTCGAGATCAAGTAAGCGGTCGGGATCAGGGGTGATGGCCAAGACAGCATAACCGGCTGCCGCAAATTGAATGGTGGCCTTTTCCCACCTAATAGCGGGGCTGGGATAGGCGACGACGACCAGAGGCCAGGGGCCCTCCCCCCGTGCCGGTGTGTATAAAATATCCCCCTCGATCTGGGCGCCTTCATGTGTAAATGTTAGTGGGTGCCGTACCGCCAGTTCTGGCCAGGGGAAATCGGTCTCGACCATGACGGGTGGTCCCATCTGCAAAGATTCTGGCGCAGGGGAAAGCGAGGATGGCGAATAAGGTTGTAAAACGGCATCGAATCGGGCAGGCTGATCCCCAATTCGTAGCAGCGGCCCGGCATTACTATGTTTGCTATGAGCGGGCAGGTCGT
>PIVW01000907.1 GCA_003353825.1 Chloroflexota bacterium | reverse complement strand
TCGTGCTTTACGCACCTGGACATTTTCGGGTTTTGCCGGCGCCGGTTCGACCTGTTCGCCATCGTTCAGTTTGCTTTACAATCGTGTGTGAAGGTTCTCCTGGTTTGTTAAAGAAGTAATCGTTATTAAGTGATCATACGATCGCCCAATCTGGATCGTACTCCGTCTCATTTCTAAGCATGGCCCACGCCATACGCACCGTCTTGTTCGCTAATGCTACGGCCGCCACGTTCGCATGACGCCGTGCCGCCAGGCCGGTGACCCATTGGCTCAACCGATCCTCTTTGTTCCTGGCGGCATAAACCGCGGATCGTGCCCCATGTACCAATAAGCTACGTAGATACGAATCACCGCGTTTAGTAATTCCCAATAATCGTTCTTTGTTACCTGAGCTGCATTGCCTGGGTGTTAACCCAAGTGATGCCGCCATTTGACGTCCGTTGGCAAATTGCTGCCCATTACCGACTGCCGCAACCAGTGCAGTGGCGACCATCGGCCCAACGCCACGAAGCGTCTGTAGCCTCACTACAATCGGATCATTTAAGGCGATTAACTCTATCTCCCGATCCAGCTCACCTACGCGAAGATCCAGGGTCTTAAGGTCTTCCCACAATCCATTTAATAAACTACGAAATCTGAATGTCAGGCCATTATCTCCATCTTCTAACCACTGTGGGATCACCATTCGTAAGGCCTGCATTTGCTGCGGCGCGACTAGACCATACTCTGATACCAGCCCGCGAATCTGATTCCCCTTAGCTGTACGATGGGTGATCAACTCACTGCGAACCCGGTGGGTCGCCTGGATATCCTGCTGTTCTACTGATTTTACTTCGACAAAACGCATACTGGGCCGGCTCATTGCTTCACAGATCGCCTCAGCATCATTGGCGTCGTTTTTATTGCTCTTCACATACGGTTTCACAAACTGCGGGGCAATCAGCTTTACCCGGTACCCCTTAGCCTGTAACAAACGCCCCCAATGATGGGCGCCCGTACACGCTTCCATACCAATCTCACAACCCGGTTCGGTTTTATCAAGCAACACCTTTAACCAGCTTGCTCGCTTCAACCGCCGCTGCAATACCACCTGTTCTTTGCAGTCAACACCATGCAACTGAAATACATTTTTTGCCAAATCAACACCAATTCGTTTAAT
The DNA here is from genome assembly GCA_003353825.1 of Chloroflexota bacterium. Next base: position 485 of record PIVW01000907.1, on the reverse strand, counting down.
CTTCATCTTGGACTTCTCCTCTACTTGTGACTATGGATAGAACTTTTAGTCTGGCACATTACGATGCCGTATGGTGAGGAGGAGTCCATCCCATTGCTTTGGGCAGAGACTGTGTAAAAACGGCATTCATAGTATAATTAGCCATTCCCCCATGGTTAATGACAATGCCCCGTTTTGTTGAAGGTATCCCCCGCACACAATCGACCTTATTTCCTGAGCGCCTGGAAGATTATTTAGACGAAGAAAATCCAGTCAGAGGCATCGATGCGTTTGTCGATGCACTGGATTTAGAGCAACTGGGGTTTCATGGAATGAATCCAAAAGCAACGGGCCGACCGGCCTATCATCCCGCCATCATGTTGAAACTCTATGTGTACGGATACCTTAATCGGATCCAGTCAACGCGTCGTCTGGAACGGGAAACGGGACGCAATATTGAACTGATGTGGTTGCTGGGTCGGTTACAGGCGGACTTTAAGACCATC
>PIVW01000906.1 GCA_003353825.1 Chloroflexota bacterium | reverse complement strand
ATCATCCACCTGCAAACAAAAATCGCCATAGGCGTTGGTACCTGACCGGCCGCGGAATTCTTCCGATGGCAGGATGGGTGTGTGTGGTGCGGGCAATGGGAAGTAGAGGAAGAAGGGAGCGTCCTGCTGAGCAAAGTCATGCAGGTAAGCGAGCGCCTTTTCAGCCAATGTCGGCAAGACTTGCTCGTGATCGAAATCAGGGGCGATGGGTCCTAGTCGCCAGAATTCCTTGTCGCGGCGTCCTGTTGTGAATCGATCGGGCAGCGCCGTCACCCTGTCATTTTCCACATAAACATAGGGCGGCATGTCTAAGGAGGCACTGATCCCAAAAAAGGCATCGAAGCCAAAAGCTGTTGGGCCACTGCCAATGGGCTCGCTGTAGTCAACATCCTCGATCTCATCCCCATTTTTGGCCCAGTGCCAACCCAGATGCCATTTGCCGACACAGGCTGTGTTGTAACCATGTGTTTTCAAGAAAGAGGCAACGGTCATGCGACCTGGTTCGATGATGGGAGCGTCATAGCCCCAACTGACGCTCTCCTTCAGGAGCGAGCGCCAGTTATAGCGTCCGCTGAGGATGCTGTAGCGGGAGGGAGTGCAGACTGCCGAACTGGCGTGCGCATCCCTAAAAACCATTCCGGCTGCGGCCAGACGATCCAGGTGCGTGGTTCTGATCTTCGAGTCTTTGTTGAGACAGGAGACATCGCCATAGCCCATATCGTCGGCCAGGATGTAGATGATGTTTGGTTTGGTGGTTGTCATGCCGTCATTTTACAACCAATGTCTTCATTTTGGGAATTGGGCATCTCAGTTGTTGACAGCGTTTAAAAGTCTTTGTAGAATAAACGAAAGGTTTACGAAAGATGATAGTCATCAGCACCTTCGACCGCCGTAGCGAAATCATCCAGCATGTCAATGAACAGCAGCGGGTGAGTACGCGTGCGCTCAGTCAACGGTTTGATGTCTCGGAAGTGACCATCAGACATGATCTCAGGGTGCTGGCAGAGCAAGGATGGTTGCAACGTGTGCATGGCGGCGCTGAAATTACGCCAGATTTCCAGCCAGAACGCCCCTTTGCAACACGACAACATCTGCATCCCAGCGAAAAGGAGAGCATCGCCGTCAATGCAGCAACCTTGATCCGGCGCGGTGATACGATCCTACTCGACAGCAGCACGACGGCCTTTTATTTGGCGCAAGCACTGATGGAGCGCCCGCTCGACCTGCAGGTGGTAACGAACAACCTGCATGCCGCCGTCGCCTTGAAAGACGCTCGCCACTTGGAAGTGATCATCCTCGGCGGCTCCATTCGCGGGGATACATCAAGCATTGTGGGGGCGCTGGCGGCCGATATGCTGGCCGGCATACACGTGGACAAAGGCTTTTTTAGCGCCAGCGGACTGACCGTCGAACGAGGCCTGACCGATGCCGACACCCGCGAGGTGGAAATCAAAAGGGCGATGGTAAAATCTTGTAAAGAAAGGGTTATCATGCTCGATGTCAGCAAATTCGGACAACAATCTTTTGGTTCTCTGGGATTTCGCGTGGTGCTGATTTTTTCCACACTATATCTAGGCGCTGGCACAACCAGCCACTAGGTGTGGGGGCATCATCGACTGAAATTCGTGATCGTCACGCGAAGTC
>PIVW01000326.1 GCA_003353825.1 Chloroflexota bacterium | reverse complement strand
GAGCATCTGAACAGAAAATCACTGCCACGTATTCCTGATGCCTGCATTTAGTAGCACATTTGACAAGCATACTATATGTAGTGTGAAGATATTCTCTCAACTAGCACCAATGGTTAATACGCCACCGGCGGTTAAACTGTTCTCTTCTCCCTTTCCTAGACGTCATTATGTGCGCGTGTTCCTACGTTGCGCATAGACGTTGGTACGGCTGTGCCGGCACTTAAGTGCCAAGGAGAAGTCCCTTGATGTACCCTTCCCGCTACCGTTTTCCCAGGCGACGGTTCGTAACCGGGAGCGCCCTGCTTTTGCTTCTCGTTATCACACTTATTTCCTTATTCGCCCTACTGCCGCAGGTTGTTTCCAGTGATCCGCCCCAGGCGCCGGTGCTGGCGCCTGACGTACCAAAAGCCGTACCTCCCGTTGATCGACCCGGCATCTATGTGTTTTTCGATTGGTCCAATGTCGATCCTAATATCTACCCAATCATGGGCGGACATGTAACTTACGAGTGGAAACAAATCCAGAAAGGTCCGGGCCAATACGATTGGAGTGACCTGGATCGCTGGCTTGATCAGATGGCGTCGAGCAACAAGGCGGCGGTGATTGGGTTTGCAACTTACAACGCCACTTGTTGTGGTGGCGATTCCGTACCTCCTTACCTATACGAAGTGCATCCAGACATGCGCCTGGTGTGTGAGGATAGTTGGGTAATTCCCAAGTATTGGAACAACGCGTACCTGGACGAATTCGCCATCTTCATAAAGGAAGCTGGCAAGCGTTATAATGGCGATCCTCGCATTTCCTTTGTGGAGATCGGCGTCGGCATTTATGGCGAAACCAAACCGGCCGATACAATCCACCGTGATTGCCTATCTGATGCTGGGCTAAGCAGTGAGCTATGGGTGGATGTGAGCAAACGCATCATGGATGATCACCAGGCGGCCTTCCCAGATACACCCGTAGTTTTACAATATGCGCCCTTTTTCTTGAGCCCGCGTGAACGAAAAGCAATGACAGACTATGCGGTTTCTAAGGGTATCGGTCTCAAGCATAACGGCCTTCGCCCGGACGCAGATGCTGTCAATATCAATGATCCCACTTATTCGTTATTTGGCACCGGCCAGTATGACCCTATGTACAAATACTGGCAGGATGTGGCTATCGGGTGGGAGAGTTACGAAGCCCAGTACATGACCGGGTTGACCAACACAACCTGGGGTGTTTATTCTGGTCTGGACAAACACGCCGACTATTTTGTGTTCGCCAAAGATCTGGTCATCCAGCCAGAACGTCAGACGATTTTCCGTTTTGGGCAGGAGCACCTGGGTAAAACCATCGAAAACAGCCCCTCGGCCTGGGTTGCCCTTCGCGAAACCGAATACACCTGGTATCCTCAGTTTGGCAACTACGATTTCTTCATGGTGCAAAATGATGATGTTCCTGGGGGCCGTACAGTACCATTGTGGAATATATCGAACTATGCCGAAGGACGCTACACACGCCGCACCGACAGCGACAGCGGCAATCCGTACATGTACTTCGATATCGAAGATGGTTATCTGTATGGCACGCAGGAACCGGTACGGCTCAATATCACCTACTGGGATGCTGGCTACGACAGTTTCGATGTCCATTATGATGCATGGTCCTCCCCCAACAAGTCTGCAGGCACAGTGAAAAAGCAGAATACGGGCCGCTGGCTCAAAGCCAGTTGGGAACTATCCGATGCTCGTTTCGGTAATCGACAGCCGGGTGGAGGTGATCATCCGGGGTCAGATCTTAGTATCTATGCAGGCGGTGATGGGGACGAGATCATACATCTGGTGCAGATCGAGCGCCTCTCCCTCCCCGCAACCCCAACTCCTAGTCCCACCCCCACTGTCGATACTATACCCACTCCAGCCTGGACACCTGAAGCGCCTGGTTACCGCCAAACTGTCAGCTTTCAACAGGGAAAGAATGGCTATGGTGGCGCCAGCGACACATTTATCAATGAGTGGGAGTCTGATACTAACTACGCTACATCGCCGAACATGTTAGTGCGACCAGAGAATGTCCAAAGTAGTCTCATTCGTTTCGATAACATATCACTGCCCTCCGGTGTCACCCTAGACAAAGCCAGGCTGCGCCTGTACATCGATGACAGAAGCAACGATACGACAATCTATATTCGTAGCTTTGATGTGCGTACAGCCTGGGAAGTCGGACAAGCCAATTGGACGTTCGCCCGCAGCGGTGTTCCCTGGAGTCAGCCCGGGATCGGGCCTTCCGATTATGATGAAATCTATACTGATTTCGAGTATGTCTTTACCATAGGGCGGTGGATAGACCTGGATGTCACCTCACCGGTCCGGCGCTGGCTCAACGATCCTGGTAGCAATCGTGGTATTCTGTTGGACGCGCGTAGCAAGGGCAAAGTTCACTATGCGATCGCTTCATCCGAATTTGCAGATACCAACCTGCGCCCGCAATTGCTGTTGGAATACATCGATCCTGGTTTCGCTACGCCAACGCCCGATCCAAACTGGACACCTTCTCCCACGGCTACAATCACTCCTACACCCGCCCCCACTGCCACAACAACCCCCGGTCCTTCGCCCACTGCCACACATACGCCAACCCCCGTCAGTGGTGATCCAACATTGCTCATTCTTCAGGCCGGTCTGAACGCTTATGAGGGCTACGAAGATACCTATATCAGCGAGTGGGAACCGGATACCAATTATGATGCCAATGCTTTCCTGAATGTGCGTTCACGTAATGTGATGAGCATGTTGGCTCGATATGATTTACAGAACGCCATACCCAACAACAGCCACATCGTGCAAGCACAACTTGAACTTTATACGGGCGCCAAAACTAACACCAATGCTTTCTCTCTGGACGTCTATGAACTCAATCGCGCCTTTGCCGCCCCTGAAGCAACCTGGCGCCAAGCTAAACAGGGTAGTTTGTGGTCTGTTCAGGGCGCACAAGGCATCCCCGCAGATCGCGGCGCCGTGCTTATCGCCTCTGATGACGTGATCGAACAGGATTGGGCGTTGTTCGACATCACTTCGCTGGTTCGACAATGGCAGGTGGAGCCACAGAGCAACCTGGGTTTGCTCATTGCCGGGGCATCGGAAGGATCCGTGGGGACCTCCATCCATAGCGGGAATAGCGCCAACACCGGGTTGCGCCCCCGCCTGCGGCTACACCTGGCGCAGGGGCCATCGCCCACCCCCACCCCAACGCCGCCACCAGTAACGGTGGAACTGAACCCCTTGGCCGATACCTACTATAGTCAGTGGTTTCCTACCGACAGCTACGAAAGCAGCATCACGCTGGGTGTGCGCTCGTCTGATGTTTCAGAGAGTTTCCTTTATTTCCCCCTGGAGGACATCCCTGTGGGTTCGAGCATTCTACAGGCTGAATTGAGACTGCACACGAACTCCCGTTCCAATCAAAATAGCATGCGTCTGCATGTGCATCGCCTAAACCGATCCTGGGACGAATCAAGTTTAACATGGGTGCAAGCTCGCGCCGATGAGAATTGGATGCAAGCCGGCGCCAAGGCTGTGCCGGACGATCGGGCTGCTGAAATATATGGCGATACCACTTTAGCCGATGTCAGCGCCTTTAGCGTCGATGTGACAAGCCTGTTACAAGCATGGGTTCAGCAAGGATACGCCAATTATGGTTTGTTATTGCATGGTGAGAGTGGTGGATCTGTTCAATATAACTTCGCCAGTCGTGATCACCCTGATACCGCCGTGCATCCTCAGCTTATAGTTACGTATCGGCCACACACGGGGGCGCCCGCAACTGACACGCCCACACCTACTCCGACGCCCACACCTACTCCAAACGCTACGCCGACGCCAACAGATACAGCCACAGCGACCGCTGCGCCGACGGTCACGCCCACAGTCACACCAACTGCTACACCGACCTCGGCCATGGGTGGGCAGGTGTATCAAATTGATCTATATCCCAGTGCCGACACCTATATCGACGCCTGGTATCCCACCGATAATTTTGGTCAGTACCCGGTGATGCGTGTGCGGAATGGCGCCATTATGCAACCCCTGTTACTATTCGATCTGAGTTCGATACCCAGAGGGGCGGTAATCGAAAACGCGGATTTGCAGCTTTGGGTCGAAGGACGCTCCAACAGCAATCTCATCGATGTTTCCATCCATAAGCTTCGCCGTCCCTGGGCGGAGTATGAGGCCAACCAGCAGCAAGCGGCAGCAGGCGTTCTCTGGCAGGGACATGGCGCTCAAGGTCTTGAGGATCGGGATACCACCGAGTTCGCCACAGAACGATTGCCCGAGATTGGCCCGGTGATATTCAACGTCAGTGCTGCGGTGCAGGGTTGGGCCAGCGATCCCGAATCTAATGCAGGTTTCATCCTGGCCGCAGGAACGGGGGGGCATGTGCATTACAGTCTCGTAGGCAGCGATCACTTAAAATCCGATCAACATCCTATGTTGTCCATCACCTACCGCTTACCACCCACCCCCACGCCATCAGCGACCCCTCCTCCCACGCCAACACCTTCATCACATCTGCAAGTGGTCGCCGAGTTCGGGGAAGTGGTTATCGACGGCGATTTGGGAGAATGGTCGGGTGAGGGTGTATTGCTCGATACCAGCACCGCCGCACGGGTGATCAATCCTGGCTCTATTAACAGCCCTGCCGATAGCAGTATGAGTTTTCGGGTGAAATGGGATAATGCCTACCTTTATTTCTCGTTGGACGTGTATGATGATCGGCTCTACAGCGATAGCGCCCCAGATCTTTGGAATGATGACTCAATCGAAATCGGGATCGATGGCGAGCAGGATGCCCTGCCCAACAGTCCCACGGGTGGTGATCATCAATATCAGATTCGCTTTGATGGCGCTGCCGCGGATCGAACCCTGGCCGTCAATCCTGCTGTGAAATGGGCGGTCAAAACAAACAAACAAGGTTATCAGATGGAAATTGCTGTGCCTGTGTCAGAATTGGGTGGTATTACTCTAACCTCCGGCCGGCTGATAGGCATTGATTTTGCAGTCAACGATGATGATAACAGCCGTAATCGTGATAGCCTGCTGGTCTGGTCCAGCCAATCTACCTACAGCGACTCCGAGAACTTTGGACGTCTCGTTCTGGTCGACGCCTCCCCCATCCCCACTGCAACAGCGCAACCTGCCCACACACCCACCCCAACCCCCACTACGAATCCAACCACCCCAGCGAATTTCCCCCAGGATCTGACGTTATCACCTGTAGCCGACACCTTTATCAGCGCCTGGTATCCTAACGACAACTTCGGCACAGCCAGTACCATGCACGTACGGTCCTTTGAGGTGGAGTCCGCCCTGGTGCGGTTTGATCTCACTACTGTCCCAACCGGGTCCTCGATCACTGAGGCTACACTGGATTTAGACGTCATCGGGCGCAGCAATGATCATGCCTTGACAGCTCAATTCTACCAGCTGTTACGCCCGTGGTCTGAACGGCAGGCCACTTACTATCAGGCCGACATGGGGCAGGCATGGTCAGCTCCCCTGGCCGGTGGCACTGAGGATCGAGTGGCCACACCTTTTGCCGTATTGGATCTTCCAGCCAGCGGAAGGCGTTCTCTCGATTTAACCACACTTGTTCAGGCATGGGTCGACGATCTGCAGATGAATCACGGGTTTGTGATCGATGGCGAGAGTGTGGGACCGGTGCAATACAGCCTGTCCGCAGAACAATGGCCGCAACAATCGCAGCGGATGAGACTTCAGGTGCGTTACGAATTGCCCACTGCGATCCCCACGGCCACGCCCACAGCCACCCCCTCGGCAACATTCACACCCACAGCCACCCCCACCGTTACATCAACGCACACACCGACAGCCAGCCCAACCGCTACATCGACGTCGACCTATACGCCTTCGCCCACATATACGGCAACCCATACAGCTACCGCAGCCCATACAGCCACTGCCACCCATACGGCCACACCTTCACGTACCCCAACGCCCTCACCAACTGCTACACCTGTGAATTGGCGCGTTGTATCTGTGGGCGTAGATACTTACCTTTACGCTTGGTTCCCTGACGTCAACTTTGGCGCAGATGCCACCTTACTGTTACGTAGCTCAGATCTTGCTCATGCGCTAGTGAAATTCGAGCTTGGCACTTTGCCATCCATTGCCGGCATCGAACGAGCAATGCTACGCGTACGTGTTCTGGATGAAACGTTACCGGCAACGGCCAAGATGCGAGCATACACACTCCTGCGACCTTGGGATGCATCTTCCGCCACGTGGCATAACGCTTCTCCTGGGCAGCCCTGGTCACAACCGGGTGCTGTCGGTGCAAGCGACCGTACCAATGAGCCGATCAGTGCAGGTGTGACGCTTACTGCCGGGGAATATGTCTGGCTTGATGTCACATCTGCCGTGCGATCTTGGCATTCGGAACCTGACAGCGAACATGGCTTGCTCCTGGAACTCCTGAGCAATATCGAACAACCTGTATCGCTGGCGAGTTTTGATTATCCGTTGACTGACTGGCGACCGCGCCTGGAGATTACATTGCAATACTGAAAACTCCGGAAAAGTCTAAAATGGCTGCTCGCACCTTCGTATACAGGGGGTTTCGCTCGTCCGCACCCGTGTAAACGGGGGCAAAAAACGGCTCAAAAAAGTTTTCCAGAGT
>PIVW01000904.1 GCA_003353825.1 Chloroflexota bacterium | reverse complement strand
AACAATGGAATGGTGAAAGGCAAGCAGTATTTCAAAGCGCCGCCGGGAAGGGGCTATTTTGCAAAACGTGCGCTGATCATCGAGAACTTGGGCAAGGTGTCGATTCATGGCGACCTGATTGCCGATGACAACATGATTTCAGGCGCGCCTTTGCCGAAAATCAATTTTAAGATCGGCGACCGGGTGAAATTGGCGCGGGGCAAGACGGGCATTGTCAAATTTATCGGCGAGACTGAGTTCGCGAAGGGTGAGGTTATCGGCATGCAGTTGGATACGTGGACGCCGGCGGGACATAATGGCACTGTGCGGAGTAAGAAGTACTTCGAAGCGCAGGATGGCAGGGGATACTTTACGCGGCGGTCCAGTATTAGCAATGTGGTGATACCGTTGGTGAAGCCCTTGAAACAGCGTAGGTTGAGCATAACGTATAAGTTGAATCCGTTGGGCATTGGCGACCGGGTTCGCATCGTGAGCACTGCCGACGGCCATGGCAATATCAAGAGCGGTATTATCCGCTATATCGGGTATCCCTCGTTCGCAGATGGCGAAGTTATCGGCATCGAGCTGGATGAATGGAGCGTCAATGCGCACGGTGGCAGCGCCAATGGCATACAGATATTTGATACGTCGCCGGGACGAGGCATATTTGCGAGGCGGGACGAAGTGGAGAAGTATGACCCTGAAAAGGAGAAATTAGAGCAAGTGAAGAAGAACTTGAAATTGGGTGATACGGTGTTGTTGACGAGTAACCGCAAAGGACATGTTAAGTATATTGGGCCTGTGACTGGCCAGGATGAGATGATCGGAGTGGAGCTGGAATCGTGGTCTCCGGAGGCAAAGGATGGCCGTTATGACGGCTTTCGATACTTTACAGCGCCCGATGGCCGCGGTGTGTTTGTCAAACGCAGTGCCATTGTGGACGTGGTACCGTTGGAGAATGACCCCGATATCCAACAGGCTTTGCGTAGTATGCCGGGCTTCCGTGGTGATGATAGGAAGCGTAGTTATGGCATGGAATCGGAGGAGGACGACGAGGATATGCATAGGGAGTATCAGGTGGGCGATCGCGTGGTGATTGATGGCGGCAATAAAGGCTATATCCGCTACATTGGAAAAGATATTAAAAACGAAGGTGTGTATGGCATTGAATTGGATTTGGCTGTGCCCAAAGGTACGGATGGCCGACATAATAATAAACGCTTCTTTGTCTGTCGAAATAACCATGCGATATTTGTGCGGAAACGCACCATTATGCAAATTATTGACGAGGACGAGATCGTCATTCCGCAGATTGGTAATCGCGTGAAATTAACCCAAGGCAGATTTGGTATTATCCAGAATATCGATGAGATGGATGATGGTTTGTTAGAATACAATATCAACATCGATCAATTGATAGACAGGACATTGGCGGGCAATAAAACTGATATAGCGCACAAACGACAGCATAGTAATTACAACGCGCATGGTCGCCGTCAAAGCATCACTGGGAATCAAATAAAATCGACGCGACAGAGTGGCTTGTTGGACATACAAGACATGAATGGCAAGAAGTTGATGGTCGGCGCAGTGGACGATGACAGCGATAACTACGACAGCGATGATGATAATTATACTGCGTTGGGAGAGACCATCGAGCTGCGTTCGGG
>PIVW01000903.1 GCA_003353825.1 Chloroflexota bacterium | reverse complement strand
GGCGGCGGCATGAGTGCGGCGGAAATGTTGGATATCGGGCTACCAGAATGCCGCCCGTGGCGTAACCGTATATTCAAGCGGCATTTATGGTTATCGAGTGCGTTGAAAACATCCTATATCGAGACAGCGAAGCGAGAAGGTTATGTTGAGGCTAATCAGTTGTTATCGCGAATTGAGTGCAAGTTAAAGCTGGGCGGTACGGGTCTTTATGCTGATTGTGCAGATCAGCGGATCAAAGATTATGCCAATGCAAAATCCAAAAACTTAGAATGTGAATTTTGGCAGTGGGCAAAACGCACTAGCAAAGAATTTGCGCTTCAGCACGTTGTTCGAGCTGTCAGTAAGGCTGGTTTGACGTTTCCGCTTGATATCAAAAAAAGTGACGATGCCGAAACGATCAAGCGCAAAACCATTGCTGCACTCGCCCGGGTGTTTGACCCAAAGTGGTGGCGGCGCCGATTGCGACCGATGGCGGCAAGGCAAGTAGAGCAAGTCTGTCGAGAGTTAGGCATGGTGGGGCGCAGTCGTGGGGTGTACGTCTCGCATTACACATTACAGCGCCGTGGCGAGCAGAAGAATCGGAACCGGCAGTTATTGCTATCTCTTGAGGCTGAAAATGAAACGGGCTATTGCGCCACTTTGGCGGAATTGGCTGACAGCTCGGTAAGTAACCCCGTTAATCGTCGTAATGAGCTGATGGTGAGGATTCGCGGTTATGAGGAGGTTGCTCAATCAATGAGCTTTACGGGCGTGTTCCTCACTCTGACGGCTCCCAGTAAATACCATGCGGTATTGCATGCGGGCGGTATAAATTCAAAATATAACGGGGCATGTCCCCGTGAAACTAATGATTATCTTAATGGCGTCTGGTCGAGAGTGCGTGCAGCATGGCATCGCCGGGGTATCCGCCCTTTTGGTTTCCGGTTTGCTGAGCCTCACCATGACGGCACGCCACATTGGCATATGTTGCTGTTTGTCGAAAGTGACAGGCTGGCGGGGGCCACTGAATTATTCAGGGATTATGCCCTGAGTGAGGATGGCGACGAGGCGGGAGCGGATAAATACCGCTTTGAGTCGGTCGTGATTGATTGGGAACGCGGTAGTGCGGCCGGTTACGTGGCTAAGTACGTTTCTAAGAATATCGATGGCTTTGAGGTGGGGGCCGACTATGAGGCACAGGACGAAAGTATTAAGACAGCGCGAAGGGTTGAGGCATGGGCTAGTACGTGGGGCATTCGACAGTTTCAGCAGATCGGCTCTGTCTCGGTTACTGTTTGGCGCGAATTGCGCCGTTGCACTGATGAGTTAGAAAATATCACCGCTATCGAATTGGAAAAAATCAGGGCGGCGGCGGATGCCGGCAACTGGTCGGAGTTTGTCCAGCTTATGGGCGGTGCTCTGGTAAATCGGGATGCACAGGCGGTGCGGGCGCTGCATGTAATGACCGACACAGAAAACCAGTACGGCGAAGCCGTGTCACGATTAAAAGGGGTGCTTATGCGGGGTGTTGCTTCTGTGATTACTCGCGTGCATACATGGGAAGTCAGGCCAGTGAGTAATCGCTGTGACAAGGGGCAAGTTGCTCATACCTGTGGGCAAGCGCCATAGGTGGGGTAATCGCCCCTTGGACTTGTGTCAATAACTGTACGG
>PIVW01000325.1 GCA_003353825.1 Chloroflexota bacterium | reverse complement strand
GATGGTGGTTATGCCCTGTATGTGCAGGAAGGCAAGCTGCAGTACGTGCAAAATTACGTGGCACGCGATTACCTACATGTCAGCGCTACTGAGCCGTTGCCCAAGGGGCGACACTCGTTGCGCTTCGAATTCGAGGTAACCGGCCCTGCAGACATCGCCAGCGGCAAGGGTGCGCCCGGCTATGCCCAGCTTTACGTCGATGGTAAATTGGTGGGACAAAGCGATTTTCCCCATACCACACCCCTGAGTCTAGGTCTGACCGGAGGCATAACCGTGGGCGCTGACCCCGGCGCCCCGGTGGCCCCTTTCTACACCCCCCCCTTCGAGTTCACCGGTACGATCCACAACGTCACCTTTGATGTCAGTGGTGATGTCATCAAGGATGACGAAGCAGAAATGCGCATGATCATGGCACGACAATAGCTTAGGCCAGGATTGGCGGTGCTTCGAGCACTGCCAGTCCGCCCTCTTATTTGTAGCTCTATTTGCGGTATTCGGTTATATTATCTAGCGGAATCGTACACCCGATTTAACAGAATCATGCACTCGATTTAACGGAATCGTGCCCCAACAACGACATAATGGGTGCGTTCATTTCTATGTGGCTATTCAAAGATAACCCTACCTGGTCTGAACCGGTATATACCCTAAAAGACGAGATCGCCGCATGCGCAACGCACGGCTTTGGGGCTGCACTCAGCATCGCCGGGCTTGTAGCGTTGATCGTCATGGCAGCACTGTATGGCGATACCTGGCGTCTGGTTGGTTTCAGTGTTTACGGCATCACACTCGTCACTCTCTATCTGGCCTCCACCCTATACCACGGATTTCAGAATCCCCGCCTTAAGCGCGTTTTACGCACTGTCGATCACGCCGCCATTTACGTTTTCATTGCCGGCACCTACACGCCATTCCTGCTGATCAGCCTACAGAGCCCTAAAGGCTGGACACTCTTGGTTGTTATTTGGACGATGGCGCTGGCGGGCATCTTGTGGAAGATCTTTTTTCTGGGAAGATTCGAGGTCATGGCCACGATCTTCTACGTGATCATGAGTTGGATGGCAGTGATCGCCCTCAAGGATATTTTCAACAGCATCCCCCCTACCGGCGTCTTTTTCATCCTGTTGGGCGGTGCTTTTTACATGTTTGGCATCATATTCTATGCCTGGGAAAGGCTCCCCTACAACCACACCATCTGGCACTTGTTTGTGTTGGGGGGCAGCATCTCACATTATTTCGCCATTACGACTTTGATTCCAGTCTGAATTGACAGTTCGGGTCGCGTGAATTCAGGTTCCGTTGATTCTGTGTAATGAAGATTAAAGATTGAAGATTGAGTGTTGTTATGCCGAGTGCCAATCTCTAGTCAAACGTTCTCCAACCTCAATCCAAGTGGTTCTCCCATGATAATGACAGACCAAGCGACAGAAGGGTAATTCTATGCCTGAGAAGATTGGAGAAGCAAAACCACCCAAGGGATGCAGCCGCTTGCTTTGGCGTGCACCCATCTGGATATATCGCCTGAAGTTGGGCTGGCTTATGGGGGGGCGGTTTTTACTGCTCCATCACAGCGGCCGCAATAGCGGATTGCCTCGCCAGACTGTCTTGGAAGTCGTCTCACGTGACGAAAAAGCTGGTACATACATGATCGCGTCCGGCTTCGGTCCAACATCAGATTGGTTCAGAAACATTAAGAAGTCGCCTGAAGTAAGTATCGAGGTAGGGCGTAGCAAACAGGACATGCTGGCAAGGCCCCTGGAAACTGAGGCTTCGGGACGGGCGATGGTCGACTATGCCCACCGTAACCCACGTGCCGCTAAGGAGCTGATGCGTATCTGTGGTTACCGTGTCGATGGCAGTGATGAAGATTATTACGAGCTGGGACGTGATATCATCCCATTGGTAGAGCTAACACCTCGAAGTGGCAGGGATTGAGGAACCACTTGATGAAACAACTACAAGTTAGATTTGGTCTCGTCCTGCTATTTGTGACACTGCTTACTAGCTGTGTTGCGCCACCGCCTGAAGTTGAGGTGGAACTGCAGGCACAAACGCCAGAGATACAAGAACCTACCATATTGGAGAAATCCGGCATTGCAGGCGAGCATGAACATAAAGCCCCACGAGTTCAAGAGGCGTCTCCAGAGTCTGAATCAAAGACAGATGCCCAAAATTCTGCAACTATTGAACCGGAGGAAACACCTGTGATAGCTTCTCCTGGAGCCCCGGGTGTTGGCGATTCCCTCTACCCCCTCCTGGGCAACGGCGGATATGATGTGGACCATTACACTGTCGATATCGATGCTGATCCTGCCAGCAATCACATCAGCGGAATCGTCACACTCGAAGCGGTTGCTACACAAAACCTGAGTGCGTTCAACCTGGATCTCGTTGGCCTGGAGCTGACAGACGTGACCATCGATGATAGACCCGCCGCATTTACAAGAGAGGGTCAGGAACTGACGATCACACCTGCACAGGTACTGCTCGCAGGGGATCGGTTCAAGACGAATATCGTATACGCTGGCACGCCCGAGACCATCCAGGACGCTTCCGCACCCATCGTCCTGGGCTGGCAACCACAGACAGGGGGCAGTTTTGTAGTCTCCGAGCCATCCGGCGCCATGAACTGGTTCCCACACAATAACCACCCCAGCGATAAAGCTGCCTACACATTTAAAATCACGGTACCTGAACCGTACGAAGTCGTTAGCAATGGTGTGCTGGTTGAGAGAGTTCCGAAGGATGGGTACACCACCTATGTCTGGGCGATGGACCAGCCCATGGCCAGTTACCTGGCAACTGTGCACATCGGCGCCTATGATGTGGAAACTGGCTCAACCCCTGGCGCCGTCCCCATCCGCAACTATTTCCCCAGCAGCCTTTCTACAGAGGTGCGCCCAGGTTTCGACGATACCCCAGACATGATT
The DNA here is from genome assembly GCA_003353825.1 of Chloroflexota bacterium. The sequence goes on along the minus strand of PIVW01000325.1, from coordinate 3,763 downwards.
GAGTTCATGGAAAGGTTGATAGCCCCCTACCCCTTTGACGAGTACGGCGTTGTGTTGCTCACAGAGCCGGCCGGTTGGGCGCTAGAAACACAAACATTATCCACCTTCGGCGCCCTAGGCGCCAACCGCCCCGAAACCGTCATGCACGAAGTCAGCCACTCCTGGTTCGGCAACGATGTATCGCCGGCCACATGGCAAGATATCTGGCTCAACGAAGGGTTTGCCCAATACTTCTCGCTACTATGGCTGGACCACAGCGGAGTACAACCGTTGGACCAGGCCATGGCCGGTGTCTACGCCATGATTAGCAGCCAGGGGGCAGGTCCACCGGCGCTGCCCGAAAAAGAGGATCTGTTCGGGTTAAGTAGCTATTTTAGAGGCGCGTATTCCCTGCACGCTCTGCGAAAAACCGTGGGCGATGACCTGTTTTTTGATATACTGCGTACGTACTACCAACGATTTCGAAAAGGATCAGCCAGTACTGCCGATTTTCTTGCTGTCGCTTGCGAATTGGGCGGCAACGAAGCAGAACATGTCCTAAGCGATTGGCTTTATGGCGAAACAGTACCCCACCCCATCGAATAAAGCACAGACGTGACGCCCAGTCCCCGTCAGGGATAAATCCATGAGTAGCAACATCTATCTTCACAAATCACTGGCAGCCGACGACCTGCTAGGCCATGTCAACGAGGATGGCAAGGTCTACAAACACCGTTTTGGGCCAGACGAATATGTTGGGCGCGTCGATCTTGAATCGGGTAAGGTCTATGCTTCAAAACTTGGGCCTGATAAAAAGACAGGTTATGTCAAGTTAGAAGGTGGCAGGATTTATCGCAGTGACCTGGGCCCTGACGACCACGTTGGCAACATCAGGGAAGATGGGCGTATGTATCGCGCAGTGGCCTGGGCCGGTGATGACTACGTCGCTCGAATTGAAAAACCCTTTGTCGTCGCTCAGGGCGCTGCAGCCTATTTACTTTTGGTGATGCCCATCTTGGAAGAAACATCTACATGACAATCTCATTACGTGATATCTCTGATACAACAGAACGAACTGCCCAGGCAATAACGTATCTCACACCAAAACAGCGTCGTGACACGCAGCTTGCCGCCATCGATATCCTGATAGAATACCCTACGCCCGAAGCGCATGATTCACTGGTCAAACTCTACACCTATTATGCCAGCCACGGTCCCAACCGTGATCCCGGCGCCTACATGCGGCATGCCATCTTACGAGCGCTGCGTCCCGTTACCACACTGTCTGACGTCCCATTATTATTGGACGCTGTTTCGACCTATGAACATCTCCCGCCCGGTTTCCAGGAAGAAGCTAAACTACTTCGCGCCGGCGCCATTGTCATCCTCAATGAATTGGATGATGAGTTGGCTGCCTATCACGCCGCTCGCCTCCTGGTTGACGGCGAAACCGATCCCATGTCAGGCGAACCAGCACTAGTCGCTACCAAGGTGCTCGCAACCCAAAATCAGATGGTCACCCTGTATGCCTATGCCATGCAGGCGACCGGCGAAGCCGTACCCGAAGTCGTATCAGAATGCTTGCGAAGCCTTACCAACTGTCCAGAAGCACTGATACCAGGAATAGTGGAACAATATCAAGAGTCAGAGATTAGCATCGTTCGCATCGGCTTATTTGATCTGCTCATCCAACATGATTCAGGACCTTTGGCATTGGAGTATCTGGCTGATTCACTGCTTAGCGCCGCCGATTTGGATGTCTACCAATATCTGGTTATCACCATGCTCTCTGCTCGCCAACAAGCGTTGACCGATTTGATCGTTCAGTCAGCAAGCGTCGAATACGACAGGCAGAAGTTAGATCTACTTCGTGAGTCATTGTCATTGTACGATATGGATCCTCAGATATTAGAGCTGCTAACTTGGCTGGATTCAAACCGAAACTAGCCAAGTCTCAGCATCAGATTCATCATGACACGAACACGACCCCTTGTCATCGAGCGCGACGAAGCAGACACCTATTTGTTGATCTCGTTGGTGTCCTTCGCCGCCACCATAATACTCGTCCGCCTCTTTTTACAACTGACCGGCTATCCTCAACTAGGCAGCAGCAGCTTGCACATTGCCCATCTGTTATGGGGGGGATTGGGCTTGTTTATCGCCATCCTGCTCGTTCTCATCTTCGACAATCCCCGGACTCTGAGGATGGCAGCTATTCTCACCGGTGTGGGCATCGGTCTCTTTATCGATGAGGTCGGTAAATTTATCACACAGAATAACGACTATTTCTTTCCCGCCGCAGCTCCCATCATCTATGGCTTTTTCCTCCTAACTGTCGTTCTATATCTGCTCGTGCGCAAACCCGAGGCAAATGATCCTGAGCGGTCGATCATCAGGGCGCTAGAAGATATTCAAGAGGCGATTTACGGTGATTTTGATACAAGGGATCTCGAGCTACTCAATAGCCGCCTGACCGATGCTTCTGAGTCGGAAGAGCCTTATATCGCCCAGTTGGCCGATGCTCTGCAGTCATATGTTGAAGAAGTCGATTTGCCAATTCGAGACCGCGAGCCAACATTCGTGCAGCGCGCAACTGCACTATCGAGAACCTGGGGCTTGAGACTCGGACATAGATACCACAGGCTTGCCATTGTCGCCGGGCTGATCATCATCGCCCTCAGTGCGATTACCGTGATTGCCGGCCTGTCCTGGGTGGTGATCGCACCTGTACAGACCACACAATCCTATCTAGCAAGGCTTGCAACAGAAGCACTCAGTACAGATGTCACAGATGTTAATATCTACTTTGTTCGCTTTACTCTTGAGGCGTGCGTTAGCGTAATCGCAGTCCTTGCCGTCTATTTTTTACTACGAGGCAACGAGCGCCGGGGCAGTGTCCTGGCTCTGGCGGCTGTCGTCTTGTCTTTGACAGCGATCCAACTTCTCACATTTTACCTCGACCAGTTTACGGCAATCCTGCCGACACTCTTTCAGTTCGGCTTGCTGCTGCTTATCCTTAGCTACCGGCGCTGGTATATCTTGCCAAAAAAGGTACTGCACTTTGCTACGGTCTAGATCTGAGGATTAAAGATCAAAGATTTAAGAATGTGGGATGTCGATCTACTTGTAGACCCGCTAGCGACCCCCGCATTGATCAGCCCATCAGCGTCGGGTATAATGTCAAGGGTGAAGCACTAACGATGAAGTATCTGAACTAACTTGTCGGAGGAGACAATTCCATCATGAAGAAAACGTTTAGCTTAATCACCGTCCTGGTGCTATTTAGCCTGATCGTTGCCGCCTGTGCAACCACCACGGCCCCCGCGCCTCAACCTGAAGCACCGGCAACTGAACCAGAGCCCAGCGAAGCTCCGGTGGAAGAGCCCGTTGAAGAAGCAGTCGAAGAGCCTGCAGAGGAAGCGGTTGAGGAGCCAGCATCAGAATCTGAGCCAACCGATATGGCCGGCCCCCTACCCGATCTAGGTGGGCAGACCATCTTAGCCGTCACCGGCAACGACTATGTGCCCTTGAACTACGTAGACCCTGCCTCGGGTGAAGCGGTCGGCTGGGAATATGATGTTGTCAATAGGATCTGCGACCGCCTGAATTGCACGGTCGACTGGCAGGTGACTTCTTGGGATACCATGATCGAAGCGGTGCGCCAAGGCCAGTTCGATGTAGGGATGGACGGGATCACGATCACGGAAGAGCGAGCCGAACAGGTCGATTTCTCTGCTCCTTACATGCGCTCAGAACAATTCATGCTGGTACGGGCGGATGAAGA
>PIVW01000324.1 GCA_003353825.1 Chloroflexota bacterium | reverse complement strand
GAAATCATGTTACGTGATTTGAGACCCGATAAGTTCAACATTGCATTACCTCCAAAACTTTTCCCTGATTATACTACCACTACATATGGGTGCGCCACGCGAAATCCCAAAGAGCCACAATTCACCATTCACCATGCCACTCACCCATCGTATACCACTCCCCACCACCATCCCACCGGGCGGTACAGCCGTTATCCTCATCGACGGCAGCATCGCCACGAAAGAACCCGTACAAGGCCCAGGCGAGATCACACCCGATCCCTGGCAGAGCAGAACCCTGCAAAAAAAGAAACGTATCGAAGCCATCCTCTTCCCCAACCAGGATATCCGCCTCACCTTTGATGTCGACGACATGCACAGCAAGGAAGGCGCGCGCCTGGACCTGACCGCAAACCTGGCATTGCGCGTACAAGATCCGGTGCGCCTTGTGGTGGACGTGGTCAGGGATCGGCAGGAACTGAGCGAGGAGTATCTGGCCATACTGCTGGCCGGCACGATCCGCACCAGCCTGCAAGCGCTCTTCAAACGCTTCTCACTGGCCGAGCTGGACAAAAAGTCGGATTTACGAGACTGGTTGGGCACAGCCATCGCGCACGGGCTAAGCGACGATGCCGACTTGTTGGGACGGTCCGGCCTGGCAGTGCTGGGCGTCGATGCCTACGACCTGCGCTGTACCGTGATGGATGAGGTACGGCAACAGAAGGAAACGCTCTATCTGCAAGCGTCCCTGGCCGAGTCCGAGGCGCGCGGGCGCCACCTGCTGGATGAACAGGTGCTGGCCGTATTGCAGGACCATGTGCCCCTCAAACAAGATCTGGTCGAGCACAAAGAGAAGATGGCCGGCCTCAGCGAGCGTGAAGCCGCGGCCGAACAGCGCATACAGGCCACACAGCGGCAGAAGCAGGCCGGGCTTGCCGATTGGGCGGAATCGCTCAGCCACTCCGCCCCCTCCATCATGCGGCCGGAACTGTGGCGTGAGCAACTGGGCGAAGCCGTGCACACAGCGCCGTTGTGCGATGGCGAACGAGTCTATGTCGCCAGCCGCGCAGGTCGGGTCCATGCCTTTGATCGAAGCTGCGGCCAACCAGCCTGGACCCACCCCCTTAAACTGGCGACCGCGCCTGGCGATGGCATGGCCCTGGCCGAAGGTTTGCTCTGGGTCCCCGGCCACGACGGTGTTCTCTATACGATTCATCCCGAGACCGGCGCCCTCAAACAGCGCCTCGACCTGGGCGGCAAACTCAGCAGCGCCCCTCTGGTGTACAACGGCGCTCTGATCCTGAGCCTGGACGTGGATGCGCGCGATCTGCGCGAACATGCCGGCCAACTGGTGGCGGTCGATGCAAACAGCGGCCGGGTACAGCAACGCTGGCAGGTGAGCAAGTGGGGCATCCGCGCCAAACCGGTCTCTATCCGCAACCATGTGTTCGTGGGTGACCGCCGGGGCCGATTCTATCTGCTCGATCTACATTCAGGTCATGTCCACCAGATATTTGACGATGGCGGCCGTATCCTGGGCCCGGCCCAGGTGGACGAATCCCGACAGCAGGTGGTGGTCGGCGATCTGTATGGGCAAGTGCGGGCGCTGGACTACAGCGGCCGCCAGCGCTGGTCGACCCGCCTGGATAGCCCTGTGGTCGGCCAGCCCCTCATTCACCACGATCACATCTACGCCGGCGCCGGTGATGGCAACGTCTACCGCCTGGACGCTGCGTCCGGTGATCGTGTGGGCGAACCTTACACCACCCGCGGCCCCATTGCCACATCGCCACTGGCCTGGGGTGATTGGATCTTCGTAGGCTCCAACGACCACTATCTCCACGCCCTGGATACGGAAGAGGGCGGCGCCTTTTGGGTCTATCCCAGCGGCGCCCCCATCACCGTGACGCCGGCCCTGACCGAGGATGGGCATCTTTTTGTGGTGGACAGTAAAGGCAACCTCAATGCCATCCGCTGGTGCCTGACCCAATACCCCAAGGCTGCCCGCCGCATGGAGAAAGCGAAACGCTGGTGGGAGGCGGCGACGCTGTGGCTGCAGGCGGATATGGCCGACGCTGCTTTGGATGCTGCCGAAAAGGCAGGCAGACTGGATGTGGTGGCCAAGCTGGCTGCCAATCTCAACTGGTATGAAAAAGCAGCAAGTAATTACGAAAGGTTAGCCAGCCGTCGAGACAACAAGCCTGAAAAAGCCGCGGTATGGTGGGCAGCGGCGGCTGAGCAGTGGCGCATGCTGGGTAATGTAGAACGGGCGTTGTCCTGCCGTTTGCAGGACGCCAATGCCCGCAAGGCGCCGCTGCTGACATTGGGTCAGGGTAACCGGCCCGAACTAACCGAGGGAAAGGCGGACGCCGTGCAGATTTTAGTACGGAACCAGACCGAGCACCTGGCCCGAGATACCGTCCTCACCTACACGGGCCACGTCAAAAAGGCCGGTGACATGCCACTGGGTACGCTAAGCCCTCACGCCCACCGCCTGCTCGATATCCCCATAACCCCCACCGCCTCCGGTTCGGCCGAGCTTGACCTGACCTTGCAGTACCAGGACCGCGCCTGCACGCCCCAGCTTCCCGTCATCCTCACGATCACATTATCTGTATCCCGGCCGCCTGAGGTCCACCAGCATTACTACGGCCCCACCGTCACCGGCGATGGCGTGATCATCATGCGGGGGGAACAGCGGCAAGTGCGGATTCAGAGCGACGAGGAGGCGGTCGAGATCAGGCGTTCTCAGCGAGGCACCTGCCCTAATTGTGAAGCAACGTTGACCTCGCCAAGTGAGTTCTGTGAGAATTGCGGAGAAAAAGTGTAGCGTCAAGACTGGTTCGGCAGGCAAGTCGTCGAAATATCAATGCCCCCCCGCTGACATAATTTTTTTTCGTCGCCTCCGGCGACCAAAGGGGGTGTCCCCCTTTGGAATCCCCCGGGTCAGAATCTCAGAAGACCAGAAGCCAGCATTTCAGCAAAGCTACGAGAGGGCGCAACGAATACCGAGGCCGTTGTGACGAGCCCCGGGGGTGAAGTGGTACCGGTCGGCGGAGCGCACGCCGTTCTGATAGTCGAACCACGAGCCGCCCCGCAGCACGCGGTATTGGCCGGTTTCTGGACCGGATGGATTACGCTCAGGTGACGATCCATAGTAATCGCCATCATACCAATCGGCCACCCATTCCCACACGTTACCTGCCATGTCTAGCGCTCCATAGGGGCTGGCTCCGGTCGGATAGCTCCCCACAGAAGCCGTGACTCCGTAGCGATCATCACTGTTTTCATCCTTCCATGAAAACACACAATTCGTATCACAATAGTTGAGCCGTGTCCCTTCGAACTCATCTCCCCAGGGATATACTTGCCCATCCCTCCCTCGCGCCGCTTTCTCCCATTCCGCTTCTGTTGGCAAACGTCGGTCTGCCCATTCGCAATAGGCTTCTGCATCATACCAACTCACCAGAACCACAGGATGGTCCTCCAATTCTTGCAGATCGCTACCTGATCCGGTCACATGTTGCCAGTCAGCTCCTTCTACACACGACCATTCTTCCCCATCGTTTATGTATCCGCATCCCTCTTGCTCGGCTGTCGTTTCGTAACCGGTATCATCTACAAACTGCGCAAATTGGCTGTTGTTTACTTCAGTCTTATCGATCCAATAAGCATCCAGGTATACGGTGTGTTGAGGGTGCTCATCATCTTCGCCTACGCCTTCGATACTGCCCATAAGGAATTCGCCTGCCGGTACGTACACCAATTCCATGCTGTCTCTGTCGGAAACCATAGAGGAGCCGATGCCGAGGGTTGATGTGGGAGATGGTGGAATTGGTGTGTTAGTTGGAGGTACTGGTGTATTGGTGGCGGGGATCGGTGTGTTTGTTGGTGGAACTGGTGTATTGGTGGCGGGGATTGGCGTTTTTGTAGGAGGTACTGCTGTGCTAGTTGGCGGAATCGCAGTACCGGTTGCAGGAACAGGCGTATCTGTAGGCGGGATTGGCGTCTTCGTTGGCGGCAAAGGTGTGTCGGTGGTAGGAATCGGAGTAGCGGTTGGCGCTACAGGTGTAGTGGTCGGTGAAATAAGCGTGTCGGTTGGTTTCAGAAGTGATGAGTCATCTCGTGTCGGAGTTGTGGAGATGACTTCCGGCTCTGCTGCTCGCAACACTGTATTCACAATCCATGCCCCACCTGTGAAGCCCAATAACAAGAGGGCGATGATGATAGCCCATCGCCTGTTCTTTTTTTGTGCGGGGAGGGGAGGGGTGGTAGTGTCCATTTTCTGTCCATCACCACCTGTTGCTCCCGCCTGTAACGCCCGTTTCATATCTTCACTACTCTGCCACCGCTCCCACTGGTTCTCAGGCAGCGCTCGAGCGACCAGATCGTCCAGCCAGTCAGGCACGTCGGCCCGCAAACTGCTCGCTCTCGTGCCCGGCTCGTAGCGCTTGTACTTCTGTCCGGTTAGCATCTCAAACAGCACACAGCCCAGCGCGTAGATATCGGTAGCCGGCGTCATATAAGTTATGCCCTGTGCCAGTTCAGGGGCGGTGTATGCAGGTGTGCCAAAGCCACTCCCCAACATTTTCGTCAAATCCTGACTGGTCCTCGCCACCTGCGCCAGGCCAAAATCAGCCAGATGCGCCCGGCCCCCTTGCAAAGGCTTGGCGTCGAAGAGGATGTTGGAGGGCTTGATGTCGCAATGGACGATATCCAGGGTGTGGGCGTGGACGGCAGCCAGGGCCTTGAGCAAGTCCTGAGTGATTGAGACCGCCAGATCGATGGGCAGGCCCTTGGGGTGTTGCTTAATCAGTTTAGCCAGATCGCCACCCGGCATATATTCCAGCACCAACAGGCGGGTGTCCTCATAGGGCTCGGCCGTAATCGCCTCCACCACATTGGGGGCCTTCGCCTTGCGCAGCGCCGCCCCCACCTCGATCTCTCGCTCGTAACGCTTTAATATCTCATCCCGATCAGCGGAGATAATCCCACCTTTCGGCTCCTTGATCGCCACCTGGCGACGGCCGAATCCCGGTTCCTCGGCCAGCCACACACGCGCCATCCCCCCCTCGCCAATCAGGCTGAGGATGGGGTATTTGCCGTTGAGGATGCTTTGTTCAGGTTGTAGGGGCACGGTTTTGCAATTGTTAGTGAGCGGTGGGCCACGCTACATGACGAATCCTATGAATCAAGCGCATCTAGTTTATACACAACGTCGGCCAAAGAGGGCAAATCTTGATTGATTCCTGAAGGTGTATCACCGACTACGCGCCGATGATTGGGGGCGGAAATGAGGGGGTGAGCAAGTAGCCCGCACTAATCAAATAGTCGGCCTTGATTTTCGTTTCGGCCAAACAGTGTGAATGACAATGCCAAACGAATCAGTGTTTCAACGGTGAGACTCTGTTTTACATTTTGCTATGAAATCTATCTTACCTCACGTACCGAAAATTCATCGGCATAAATATCGGCTGTTGTTGCCGCAGGAACTCTAAACATTACATCTGTACTTTGGGCGGCGGCTGGAGCTATGTAATCTCCAGTTATCTGTGTCCAGTTAGAATAAGTTGAATCTATTATACTATTATCTTCGCTAATAAATCCTGTTCCGTCAGCATTACTAAACCATCGTACTGTCAAAAAGACTTGATTACTACCGGTACCAATTACAAACGTACGAACTCGGTAAGTAGTATCACCATCAACCAAGAAGGAACTACTTCGCCAACCTGTACCTAAAGTTGCATGAACTCGTAGCGAACGCAATCCAGATCGTGTTGGGGTATTCGCCCATATAGACCGATTGTATCTAAATGGTTACTTTCCGGCAATGCAGGCCAGTGGCGGATTGGTCAACAAATTGCGACGGAAAGGTTTTTAGATTCCATCCTCCCTCGGAACTCAACAAGGGCGTGCTGCGCTCATGGATTCCCAATAGAACCAGCCCCTCATACGGTCCTGCCAGTCCTTTCCGGCGTTTTTGCTTCCACTTGCTTCTACTGCGATCATAATGGCGTCGATAATACCGCACACGCGCCATGATACCGGAACCCAATGAACTGCGAATCGTTCCCTTATTCCTGCCCCCGCTCGTCAGACGTTTGGGACTGTCTTTCACCAGTTTTATTCCCTTTGTTCCAACTCTGCTGAATCCAGGGAGGTCTGGAGCTTCTGTTCTAATAACAGACTAGCCAAACGATCTGTCAGTTCTCGTATCTCCCTTTCCAGCGCCTCCAATTCTTCTGGCGGTATCAGAATGCGTGCATTCTTTCGCAGTTCATCTAGCTCTGCCAGCACTTCCTCGTACTGACTAGTATGGGACGTATTGCTCTCATTTGGGTGGACGATATCTTTCTGTTTCGGCGCTGCCATCATTTGACTCTCCCTTCGGTTTCGCGCATTGCATGCCTGGTTGCGTGGTATGGGATTGCATCCCCATAGCATCCTCTTTCGCTAGCAGCGCACAATTGTGAGTGCCCCTGCCGCAGGGATACAATCAATTAGGCCATTTCGACCTCAATAACCCCCTGGCAGAAGCCAACGAGAAGTCCATTGCCCTGGCCGCCTCTGAATATCTCCGAGTTGAATGAGGGTTTCCGTGGGGCCGCATCGCCTGAGGACCTCGAAACCATGTTCCAACTCATCCATCTCTACGTGACAGCACCACGCCAGGATCAGGATGCGTTCGACGTCTTCCAGAATCAGGAGCGCGCGTTCCGTGCCAA
>PIVW01000902.1 GCA_003353825.1 Chloroflexota bacterium | reverse complement strand
CGGCACAGTTACTAACGAACGGCAATTGATGTCGCCCTACTGCATATGGGCGTCAATAACTGGTACCCACAAGATATAGTGCCTGATGGTCTAGAGAAATGTGCCATTGTCAAACTAGACATTCGAGACTCACCACACTTTCTGAAACGTGACCTCATACGAAAAATGCACATTAAAGAAGGGCGGGGTACAGCGATCATCGACGGTTGGACAGACTGCATATTCATTATCAGCCGCTCCGAGACGCCCCATGATATCGGGTATGTGCGGATGGGCGGTGTTCATCTGGTTTGAGACCTGGCTTGTTACAAGACCGGTATGATCGGCACTCACGTACAACTTGTAAGGATCCCAGTCCATGGTGATCTCTGCCATGCCTGGCCCTTTGCTGCCGGTAATGACATTCAGTTTATCCCCCACCGCATCCTTGACGATAGCCCCATCGAGGCCGTTGCCGTTCTCATCCAACACTGTCAAGAAAATGTGGTGCTGGCCACCTTTATTGAATATGCCGCCATTGTTGTCCTCTATGCCCCTGACATGGTAGTGAACGATCTGATATTGGGCGCCGGCATCCCGGTTGCCGGCAGTCGTCGAGTTATCGACGGTGGCCTGACCCGGTACCAGATTTGAGGGCGGAGGAACCGTGGCAACTGGAGCGGGAACTGGAGTTGCGGCCGGTTGCGGCGGTGTCGGGATCGCCTCGGCCACAGTCACGGCATCTACATGTTGCAGGTCCACCAGATCGCCAAACAGCCAGCCAGGTTGTCCATCAAAACAACAAACCTGCCACCAACTGCCCTGTTCATTTTTGGCAGTCACTCTAAAACCATCACCTTGCGCAGCCACGCCTATCTTTGCATAGGCCGTGCCCGGGCCACTACGTACGTTGATCGAGTCTGAACTGACGATAAGGCTGGGCCCTATTTCGGCGGTTGGGGTCTCCGTTGGCGCCACCTCTATAGCGGTAGCCGTGGCTTCAGGGCGTTCGGTCGGAAGGGGTTCAGGGGTCGATGTAGCTGGAAGAGTAGTCGCCTGGACCTGAGGAACCGCGGTGGCTGTGGGCGGCTCTGGCGTGGCGACCAGCACAGCAGTGGGCAATATCTCAGTCGCTTGTTGAGTCGGCGTGTAGGTAGGCGGCAATACCGGTGTGGAGGTAGGATCCTCGCCACGATCTGACAGAAAGCCACGGCCGCTGAGCATGAGAAGGAGAAGGAGAAGGAGACCTGCAAAGACAATCTTCAAAGTAAATGGACGCATAAGTTGATCAGGATTAAGACAGAAATGTCTCTCAATAATAGGGTGATATAGTCCCGCAAATCATTTTGTTTACGATGCGGTGCGCATTGTAGCAGCGAATGCGCCTGCTGGCACATGTCTGAACCAGCCACTCGCATAAAAGCGCCGCGACATATCACGCATCACGTTTCACCAGTTTTAGAATATCATTTTTCTGGAACAGCCTTATGTACTTGTAGTCTTGCTCTTTGCCAAATGTTCCGCTCTCTCTCAGTGACAAGATTGTTATAGTTAATATTCGCACTTAATTTGACAATGGCACATTTCTCTAGACCATCAGGTACTATATCTTGTGGGTACCAGTTATTGACGCCCATATGCAGTAGGGTGACATCAATTGCCGTTCGTCAGTAACTGTGCCGGA
>PIVW01000323.1 GCA_003353825.1 Chloroflexota bacterium | reverse complement strand
CTGAAAACTCTGGAAAAGTCTAAAACGGCTGTTCGCACCCCTATATACAGGGGGGTTTTGCTCGTTCTCACCTGTGTAAACGGGGGTAAAAAATAGCTCAAAAAAGTTTTCCAGAGTTCTCAGTAACATAATGTTTGGATTTGATCGGATCACAGCGAACCCGGATATCCTGGGCGGCAAGGCCTGCATCCGGGGGCTGCGTATATCAGTATCCCTTAGGAACGAGGTTTTATTAATATCCGAAACTTCTGCGTACCGGTCGGTCGAAGTTTCTGGTTTTATTGAATCCTAAGTCCTTATCGTCAATCTCGTCGCCAATGGTATGACCGCGCCTGAAATCATCGCTGAGTATCCCGACCTCGAAACGGAGGATATTCGCCAAGCGCTCCAGTATGCTGCCTACACCGCCGTTGACTCGGTGCATAAACTTTTGCAGGCAGTGGCATGAAATTCCTCTGGACATGGGATTGGCACGAAGTACAGCGCAGTTCCTGCGCGCCCGTGGTTATGACGCTATCTATACCAACCTGATCACGACCAAAGATGTGGCTCAAGCATTGGGCTTGTCCGAGCGATTGGCTGGCGTCGGGCTTTTTAGAAATAGCCGAACCCTTTGCATTCGAGGAGGAATAGCCCATGGTACTGTCACCCGCAGACGCCAACCTGTTCTATAAACTTTTGTGGCCGCTGCTATGCTATGTGAATCAGCAACTCAAGATCATACCTGATGTGGAAACGGCAGAGGAGTATCGGGACCTGCTGATACAGGACGAGAAGCTGCAAGTGCGCGATGCCATGTACGAGAACATCCACCTGATCGACGCCTTCGTGGCCGAGAATCCCATCGGCTTCAGCGCTGATGAACTGGCCATTGTGCGTAGTTGGAAGCATTTCGTCGCCGGAGAGTTTTACATCGAGCGCTACCTCAAGAAGGCCGCCTATCTCATCACAGCAAAAAGCCCTTCCACCGTCTATGCTGTATTGGGCATACAGGACAGCATTCAGGAGATATTCGCCTATCGCAAACCGCCCATCCTGGTCAAAACCGTCCTCCTGCCCTTCCAGGGACGCATCATCAACGATGGTCTCTTACAGTCCTACAGCGTCTACTTCGGTTCTGGCATTCGCGGGGATCTGAAAGAGATATACATGGCGGCCAAGCAAAACGGCCGCATCATCGAGAGCCTGGAGTCAGGCCGGCTGAGGGGAGGGGGGAGAGCCACAAGCCAGGTGGTGGAGAAGGACTGGAGGCCCGAAGTCGAGGCCATCGTCAAGGCAAGCAAAAAACTCAAGGGGCATGGCGTACCTATCCAAAGCGAAGCTTTTGCCCTGCTCAAGGCCAGCGCCCGTTTGGCTCAGACCGCGGTCGAGAACCCTGACGATCTCGACGCCTTGTGGGATGAGAGGAAGAAGGTGAACCGGGCTTTGCACAGATTATCGACGGCGCTCAACCGCGCGGGGATGTAGCGCTCGGGCAGTTAGATTACACCCATCTCTTCCAGCACCTACCAGCAGATCAACTGCTAATCCCAGCTTTCATTCACTTTGAGGCTATCGATTTTCGCCAGCACAATCAGCGGCGAGGGATTGACCACCCACCGTTCAGGCATCGCCCGCTTCCCGCAGCAGATCGGCGGCTGTGACCTGGAAAGGCGTCACACCGAAGCGGCCCAGGGCTGCCAGGAATTCGCTAGGCGATAGCCCGGCTATCTCAGCCGCTTTGGCCTGTGAGATCTGCTCGGTTTCATAGCACTTAATCGCCGCCGCCAGCCGCATTTCGAGCAGAAACTGCTCAGGCTCCTGACGAAGCGCCGAAAAAATATCACGTGGTAGTTCCATCGTAAGTTGAACCGTATCCATTATGGCGCTATTCTAGCATAGGTACTGGCAGATTTCCTAGCAGACTGCCTGCAAAGCGCTTGACACGACGCTATACCCGTTGCATTGATCAGAACACCTTTCATTTTGAGTCCAGACGCCGTTACTTACCCTCGAAGATATATTACAAATAACCAATAATTAATTATTCCTCCACTTCGTTCTTCCCTGCCTACCCCAAGGCTTTCATCGATGAACTCTACCTCCTGGCAACCCACCTACACTATCACCCCCACCATCGCCCAGCATCTCATGGCCATCGAAGCGGCGAAGGCGGTGGTTGAACATACGCCGCTGCCACCCACCACCGAGGCGGAACTGCGGCGACGGGCGCGTCTGCGTTCCACCCACTATTCCACCCGCATCGAAGGCAATCGCCTGACACTGGATGAAACGGAGCAGGTTATCCAGGAGGCGCGCAGCTTCCAGGGCAGAGAAAGAGATGTTGCGGAAGTACAGAATTATTGGGAGGCCCTATCACGCCTGGAAACATGGGCAACGCAGGGCAAACCCCTGACAGAAGCGTTTATCCAACGTCTCCATGTTTTGGTCGAACGTGGTAAACGAGCCCGTCCCAGCCCCTATCGTGATGGCCAGAACGTGATCCGGGACGCAGCCTCTGGCGCCATCGTCTTCATGCCGCCAGAGGCCAAAGATGTACCTAAGCTAATACAGGCCTTGGTGCAATGGGTGCAACAGGCAGAGCAAGCAGGCATCCCCGCAGCCATCACCGCCGGATTGGTTCATTATCAGTTTGTCACCATCCACCCCTATTTCGACGGCAATGGCCGCACTGCCCGCTTGCTTGCTACATTCATCCTGCATCGGGGCGGCTATGGGCTCAATGGCTTCTTCTCGTTGGAAGAACATCACGCCCGCGATCTGCAAGGCTACTATCAAGCCCTGGTCACACATCCTCATCATAACTATTACGAAGGCCGGGCAGAGGCCGATCTGACACCCTGGCTGGCTTATTTCATTGAGCTGTTGGCGGGGGTATTCAAACAGGCTCAGGAAGAAGCACTAAACCTGGCCGCACATCCTCTACCTCTGGAGCCTGAAGCTGTGAGACAGCTAGACCGCCGGGCCCGCATCGTCTTGGGTTTGTTCAATGATACCGAGCTGATCACGACCAAAGATGTGGCTCAAGCATTGGGTTTGTCCGAGCGCATGACCCGCAATCTCATGCACGATTGGCTGGCGTCGGGCTTTTTAGAAATGGCGGAACCCTCGCGCCGCAAACGTTCCTACCAGTTATCGGCAATCTATCGGCAATACATTGATAGTTTATCGGCAATCGACCGGGACTAAACCAGCATGAGCACCAACTCCGCCAACATCGTCCAACGCCTGTGGAACTACTGCAACACCCTGCGGGATGAGAGCCTGGAGGACACGGCCAACTTACCTGATCCCGATATCCTTGCCGCCGAGATCGTAAAGGGCTTGCGAGCGGCGTTGGAGCAGTTTGCAGAGATCGCCGACGACCTGGAAATGGTGGCATGAACGAGAGTTTGCAGGCACTCTTGGCTCCGGCCAAATTAGGGTCGCGCAGCGAAGGACTTGACCACAGGCCCAGCCTTGTGCCAGCGGCGAGCGGTATCTACGCCTGGTATTTTCAGAACATCCCCAAGTGTGTGCCTACAGAGGACTGCCATCGACATGACGGACCAGTCTTGCTATATGTTGGTATCGCACCTAGCAGAATATCAACTAGAAGTAATTTACGTCGTCGAATCCGTAACCACAGCGGAGGTACTGCGTGGGTATCCACATTGCGTTTCTCATTAGGAGGATGAAGTATGCGGTATTGATGCTGGTCCGCTAAAGACGCCAAATTAGCTTGCCACATCGCTATCCAACCCCTTTGAAATTGAGGATAAGCTAATTATGTGTCGCGAAAATGCTGGTAGTTCGTATCATTGAAGGTGTTGTGATACAATTTAGTCGAAATGAGTGATGATTAGTTTGGTTGTCAGCAAGGATGATTAGATGTCTGGAAAACTCTGGACGCTTCGTGACCGTTACGGCAACAGTATTTATCTGACCGATGAGCGATGGCGACACATCACGGACTCATTCAACCATCCTGAAATGTTGGATTGTGAAGAAGAATTGAAAGAGACGCTTAGGGTGGGGAAACGCAAGCAAGACCTATTGAATCCCCAAAAGTATCGGTACACCGTACCCTTTGATAGTCTGGCAGCAGATAATACACATATTACTGTAATCGTGTTGTTTAGATTCAAAGAAGGCAAAAGCGGCAAACCCGAACCCAACAATTATGTTGTGACCGCATATCAGAAAGAAGTAGGGTGAATAGTGCAATGAAAGAACCGAATTTCAATTATGATGAGATAAGCGACACCTTGTACATCTCTTTTGAACCAAAAGTCAAAGCAACGGGAGTAGAATTGAATGATCATATTTTATTGCGTATTGATAAACAGGAAGGCAAAGCGGTAGGTTTAACCTTTTTTGAATACTCACTTTTGGCTCAAAAGACCGAGATAGGTTTTCGCAGTTTTCCATTAACGGGTTTGGCGGAATTATCGGATGATTTGCGTGGGCTAGTGCTTGATATTTTGCAACATCCCCCCGTAAATCATATTCTTTCATTATCAGCATATACCCCCTCAGTTGCAGAAACAATACCAATTACATCATTTGAAAAACCATTGCTTGCTATTACAGCTTGACATATTGGTATTAAAGAGTAGCAACAAGTTAATTGATCGGATCACTGCGAACCCGGATATCCTGGGCGGCAAGGCTTGCATCCGGAGGCTGCGCATATCAGTATCCCTTGGGAACGAGGGTTTTTTAATAACCGAAACTTGTACATACCTGTAGGTGTCAAGTTTCCGGTTTTATTCAATCCTAAGTCCTTATCGTCAATCTCATCGCCAATGGTATGACCGCGCATGAGATCATCGCTGAGTATCCCGACCTCGAAGATGAGGATATTCGCCAAGCGCTCCAGTATGCTGCCTGGACCGCCGATGACTCGGTGCCTACACCTTTGCAGGCTGTGGCATGAAGTTTCTCTTGGATATGGGATTGGCACAAAGTACAGCGCAGTTCCTGCGCGCCCGTGGCTATGACGCTATCCATACCAACCTGATCACGACCAAAGATGTGGCTCAAGTATTGGGCTTGTCCGAGCGATTGGCTGGCATCAGGCTTATTAGAAATAGCCGAACCCTCGCACCGCAAACGCTTCTACCAGTTATTGGCAATACATTGGCAGTTTATCGGCAATCGACCGGGACTAAACCAGCATGAGCACCAACTCAGCCAACATCGTCCAACGCCTTTAGAACTACTGCAACGCCCTGCGGGATGAGAGCCTGGAGGACACCGCCAACTTACCTGATCCCGATATCCTTGCCGCCGAGATCGTTAAGGACTTGCGAGCGGCATTGGAGCAGTTTGTTGATATTGCCGACGACCCGGGAATGGAGACATGAACGATAGTTTTCAGGTGCTCCCGATACCAGAGGAGGAAATTCTTTCTTCACCAGGATGAGATAACTATGGATACAAAAATATCGAATGACTACAACTATGAGGAACCGGTCCGCCAGTTAATAAAGCTAGGCGATGTTCGTGGAGAAAAAAAACGGATCGACTACCTGGCACTGGGTTTAGGCCCAGATCATGTGCCCGCACTCTCCAGAATGATACTGGACAAGGATCTGTGGTGGTCTGAAGAAGATGAAGCAGAGGTTTGGTCAGCGGTGCACGCCTGGCGGGCATTGGCGCAGATTCGTTCAGAACATGCCATCGAAGCACTTGTAGAACTCATGGCGCGCGTGGATGCGTATAACGATGATTGGACACATTCGGAACTCCCTGATGTCTTCGCGGCGCACGGCCTGGTTACGTTACCCTTTTTAATCGCATTTATCGCCGATGATTCACAAGGTGTCTGGGCACGAGTGACCGCCATTAACAGCATAAAAAAAACCGTTCGCACTCACCCTGAGGCGCAGGAAGAGTGTGTATTCGCGCTCACTAAACAGCTAAAGCACTTCTCACGACAAGATAATACCCTCAATGCCTGTCTTTTAGATGTCTTGGTGGAATGGAAAGCAGTCGATGCCGCAGAGATTATGGAGAGAGCGTTTAAATCAAATGCAATTGACTTAACCATGCGGGGCGACTGGGAAGATGTCCAAATCGAGTTGGGCCTTTTGGAAAAACGCATCACGCCCCGCCGCAACTACATACGCGAAATGATGTTTGGTGCACCCGACCCTGCGCCTGTCCAGATCCCTTCAGCGACCTTACCGAGGAGTAAACGTCGTCCAAGTGATGAAACCGATGTGCAAGATCAGGTTCAAGTAGAACGGCAGAGCCGCACAGCAGCGAAAAAGAAGCGGAAACAGCAAAAAAAGGCCCGCCGCAAACAGCGGAAACGCCGCAAATAGCAGCAACTGCTTGTGACGATACAGATTTAGTGACCGTCTAAAAATTACCTCCTGATTCTGTCATTGCGAGGGACGACCTGTGGTCGGACGACCGAAGGTCGTGTGCTGAAATATCAACACCGCCCGGTGGAAAGCGAATCATGCCAAAAATTACACTTTCCCCGACGCTAATTACCTGGAACCAGTTCAAAAATTATCTTGCCAACCGGCTTTGTGTCAGCCCTGCTATTCGCATTTAATGCTCGAATCACGTAGAAATACATTGCCGAATCGCTGCCCGCCCCCTCATCTATAAACGTTATCGTACCTTCACCTGGCAATGGTTCTATCGAATCCAGAAGAACGGCAAAGGAGTCTCCCGGTTCAAAGTATGGGGTGTTACTACGGCAGATTTCATAAGAGGTGTTTTGCGTGTAGTGAGTCCAAGTCAGAACAATTT
>PIVW01000322.1 GCA_003353825.1 Chloroflexota bacterium | reverse complement strand
CATGGATTTAAATTGGTAAAGATCACTACGTAACAAATGGCCACAATCCACCAATGGGAAACTGGGTCTCAGTAGTGGGAGGTCATGTATTCGATACCGTAGCCCAGTACGGAGCGCCAGGCTTTTTCAACACTCAAGTCAAATTCCGTGTCGAACTCGCGAACTGTAGCGATCAAAGCCTCGAGCCAAAGACTGTATAACTCGGGCTCAATATTCAAATGATGGCGATCGTGTTGCCTGGCGATATATTCGAGATACAGGTCCCCCGCATCGCCGCCAACGCTGGCCAATACCATCATACGCAGCGATAATCGCAGTGCTTCCTTTTGTCGCTCGAAGTCAGTGGAGACGAATTTTTCCGATACTCGCGGAGAGGCAGCGAGAAAGTTTTCATAGAAACGAGTCAGAAATGCGTCGTTTTTCTCGCACCTTTGACGACTCTTATTGAAGATGACGTCGATGGTACATTCCCCTTATCTCGAAGAATATGTGTATACCAGTATCGACAGTCTTGTATTGATCCAGATCAAGTCTCATGGAGAAAGCTGACGCTCAAACTCGTTAAATCAGTGGCGATTTACGACCCGACTCGGACGCCCCGCCGGTTGTAAATGCCCACAAAATACTGGCGCCAAAAGCCTGGAAAACAAGTCCATTTTCAGTAAATAGGTATACTGCCCCCTAATTACTATTGGAGATGGCCGATGACTCAACCCCGCTCTGTAGAAAGCGAACAACAGACTCGCGAGAGCCTGGCGGCACGCATCGGCGAACAACCTGATCACTACCTGGTGCATCCCTATGGCGCTTTTTATGACGAGGTGACGGCCTCGTCGCTGGTCAAGATTGATCAACAGGGGCAGCCTGTCGATGCTGACAGCCCCTGGCTGAACGATGGTGGCCAAAATCTCGCCCGATGGATATTCGGCCAACGCGCGGAGGTAAATTATTTTGTTCATGGTCATTGTGAGAATGTCACGGCGGTTTCAGCGACCCGGTACGGCCTAATGCCGATGTCACAACCGGCAATCTATCTGGGGCATCTGGTCGGTTATATCGATTACGCCTTTATCGAGGATGATGATTTCGGTGATGAATTCATGTCCTGTGTCGCCAGCCACGATATTCTGATCAGCCACAATTACGGTTACTACTGCCTCGGGTGTAGCGCGAGAGAGGCCTTCTTTCGGGCTTACTATTTGCGTCAGGCCTGTGAAGTACAGGTCAAGGCGATGTCGATGGTCGGGGGCGATATCGACAGGCTGAGACTGGTTAACAGTGAGCGCGAAACGGGTTATCGCGATGCGATGTATACCTCGGAAGATTATAACTACGACGGAAAAACCGAATGGCAGGGAATGCTGCGTTGGCTCGGCAAACACGGACACGACTACAAGTGCTAGAACAATAGGGGACAGGCCCCTGGAAAGCTAAAATGAGTGCCTGCTTTAGAGAAAGCGAACTCTCAGAATCCGTTTATCAGAGGCAAAAAACAACCCATCTCAGAAGCTGATCGTTGATTTTTCAGCGTCTGCTTTTTCTGGATTTCATAAAAGTTAAAGTAACTATACAAATTTAGATCCCAGTTGTTCGGTGAGTATTTCCGAATGTGAAAATCAAAAATTTACTAACGATTGTGATGCTTATCTGTTGGCAATCACTTCTGCTAACAGGCAGAGTATTTCGTACATCAAAGTAGCGCCTACCAATGCCGTGTTACCGCTAGGATCGAAAGGCGGAGCAACCTCTACCACATCACCACCAATCAGATTGAGATTACGCAAACCCCGTAGCAGGGCAAGCGCCTCAATAGTTGTAATGCCGCCGATTTCCGGTGTCCCGGTTCCCGGTGCATAAACAGGATCAAGACCGTCCACATCGAACGAAATATAAGTGGGTCCATTACCGACGACCCGACGCGCCTCCTTGATGACAGCGTCCACACCCATCTGAGTGAATTCCTCCATGAAAATAACCCGCATACCCTGCTCAAGCGAATAGTCCCAACCCTCGGTCGTATTTTGCGCACCGCGGATGCCGATTTGAACTGTCCTTGCGGCATCCAGCAGACCATCCTCATGAGCGCGCCGGAAAGGCGTGCCGTGCATGAACTTGGATCCCTGGAACTCATCCCAGGTATCCGTGTGGGCATCGATATGAATAAGTCCTACCGGCGTATTCCGTGCAATGGCCTTCATGATTGGATAGGTAACAGAATGATCGCCCCCGGCGCTAAGCGGGATTACCCCTGCGGCGTGCACACGTGCAAAAAATGTTTCGATATCACGGACAACGGCATTGTGGTCAAACACGCCTTCAAAGGTGACGTCACCAATATCGGCAATCTTGCAAAGCGCATAGGGATCGATCCTGGATACATGATGAATCGAGCGCATAAGGCTCGACTGATTACGCATTTCGCGTGGCCCGTGACGGGCGCCAGGCCTGTTCGTTACTCCACCATCGTAGGGTACGCCAATCAATGCAATATCGAGACCCTCTGGATCCGGATGGTAGGGTGTGCGCATAAAAGTCGGGATTCCCATATAACGTGGAAGAGACTTTTGGTCTTGCCCTGTAGCCATGATTTAAACAAACCTCGATTAATTTTTTGAGTGTCGACTCCTGGCTGAAGATTGCCTCCTGGTCCAGCCAATTGAGCGTCTCCTTACGAGAAAGCTGCCACTAAATCATATACCCCAGAAGCCTGCCTTTGCCCTGGCTCGGATATCAACTAGTTGCGTGGCGGACGACGGCATCAACGTGAATCGCAGCGCAGTCTACCACTGGAAATTGAGTTTGGTCCTCTTTATAAACCAATGCAAGATCCGTCCCTCCCAGCATGATGGCGTTGACCTCCGCCGATTGAACCAGCCACTCGCACGCCGAATCAAAAACAGCACGCTGAGGACTTGTGACGTGGCCAGAGGCAGCCATCGAAACGTAGGCAACATGTACATCGTCTAACATGCTGCCGATTGGTGTGATGACCTCTGCAGTACTAATCCCAGAATAGAATCGCGTTTCCATGACAGTTCGCGTTCCTATTATTCCCACCCTGGTTAGTTCTCTAGCCCTAATCGCTTCGTTTACTTCCGTGATCATATCAATAACTTGTAAAGGAGAGATTTCCTTGAAGGTGTCCATGCAGAAATGCCCTGCGATTGAGGTAACCACCACGCACTCCGCACCCACAGATACAAGTCTGTCAGTTAGTCGGCTGTAGATTTCGACTTGGGCATCTATATCGTTGCATTCGAGATTATGAAGTAGAGTAGGAGTGTCAGCGTGAACAATCGTCAGCTCTAGCGCCTTCTTCCTGCCCGCGAATTCTGCGATCAGGCGGCGGTAATAGTAATCTGTTGCCGCAGGCCCAATGCCGCCTATCAATCCAATTTGCACCTAACAATACCCTCTATTTATAAAGATGATTAATACTAACTTGTCAGTGTTACCAACTTGCTCGCCTCATAAGAGCTGAATTATAAGGTAATTGACCCGATAACATATTATCGATTCATTGTTGACCGGTTGGACCCACCGCCGAAGGCAGAAGCCCAGCTAGTGCCTATAAGCGTCTCCTCCTTTGGAGAAAGCTGCCGCTCAAACCCGGTGAATCAGCGGCAGAAAACGACCCAAGGACTAAACCGCTCTCGCGGTAACGGGTGTCAGCCTTTGATCTCCTCTTTCTAAATTCTATCGGCGTATCTTTTGTGTTTGAGAAACGAGGCATTCGACCTCGTCTCAGCACAGGAGAAGACCCATGACACAACCAACTCAACCCATCAGCCCACTACGCCAGCGCATGATCGAAGACATGAACCTGCGTAAGCTCGCACCCAAGACCCAGACCAGTTATATCCGCGCCGTTAAGAAGCTGGCCGATTACCTGGGCCACTCACCAGATACGGCCACTGCCGAAGGCCTGCGCCAGTTTCAGCTGCACCTGACGGACAAAGGAACTTCCCGTATCACCATCAACGCAACGATCACCGCCCTACGGTTTTTCTTTGAAGTCACCGTGGGGGATAAGGGGGTCGCGGGCAAGCTCAACACTGTACCAGTACCGCGTAGGTTGCCGGTGGTGCTCAGTCGTGAAGAAGTCAGTCGACTGCTGGAGGCGACCAGTAGTGTCAAGTACAAGGCGGCTTTCTCGGTGGCCTATGGCGCAGGATTGCGTATCAGTGAGGTGGCATCACTCAAGATCAGCGACGTCGATGGCGAGCGCAAGACGCTGCACGTGGAACAGGGCAAGGGACGCAAGGATCGTTATGCCATGCTCTCCCCAGCATTACTGGATATTCTGCGACGCTGGTGGCATGAAGGACACGCCAAAGGCCTGTTACTCGATGACGGCTGGTTGTTTCCCGGACAGAACCCGGTTAACCCTTTAAGCACTCGGCAGTTGTCCCGTGCTATTCGTGCGGCCGCCGCTGCAGCCGAGATCGACAAGCGCGTCTCGATGCACCTATTGAGACATTCGTTTGCAACCCACCTGCTGGAGCAGAAGGTGGATATCCGCCTAATCCAGGTATTACTCGGCCACCATCAGCTCGAGACCACCAGACTCTATACCCAGGTGGCCACCGATGTACTGCAGGAAGTCACGAGCCCACTAGAGATACTATCGCCACCGACATAGCCTGAGTCATGTCCCGACAGGCCCTGGAGGTTGCGGATATCTTCCGTGCCCGGGGTGAGATCTGGCGACAGGCGCATCGGGGACATATCAGCCTCGACCAGCTCAAGGTGATGTCGGCCATCGAGACGTGCCGCAGTGCGGCACTCGGGGGTCATGTATTGCGCTGTTCGTCCTGCGAACATCAGCAGATCGCCTACAACTCCTGCCGTAACCGACATTGCCCCCGCTGCCAGGGTAGTGCCGCTCATCGCTGGCTCGAAGCGCGCCAGGCCGATCTGTTGCCGGTCGAGTATTACCACCTGGTCTTTACCCTGCCGGCGCCGATCAGTGACCTGGCCTATAGCAACAAGTCGGTGATCTACACCATCTTGTTCAAGGCTGCCGCCGCAACGGTGCAAACCATCGCCGCAGACCCGAAGCATCTGGGTGCACGGGTCGGACTCACCCTGGTATTACACACCTGGGGTTCAACCATGATCCATCACCCGCATGTGCACGGCATCGTCCCCGGTGGCGGTTTATCCATCGATGGTGAACAGTGGATCCACTGCAGGCCGGGATTCTTTCTACCCGTACGAGTGCTGTCACGACTGTTTCGACGTCTGTTTCTCGATCGGCTCACCCAGGCCTTTCAAGCGGGTGAGCTGAAGTTCTTTGGTGAGCACCGATTATTGGCGAATGCCAAAGTCTTTGATGACTGGATCAAGCCTCTAAGAAAGATCGAATGGGTGGTTTATGCCAAGCGCCCGTTTGCCGGGCCACAAGCGGTGCTGGCCTATCTGTCGCGTTATACCCACCGGGTGGCCATCGCCAACAGCCGACTGTTGAAGTTCAATGACCAGGGCGTCACCTTCAAGTGGAAAGACTACCGCAGCAAACAACGCTTCCGCCACAAGAACATGACGCTTAAAACCAACGAGTTTATCCGGCGCTTTTTAATCCATGTATTACCCAGCGGCTTTCACCGTATTCGTCATTATGGATTACTGGCCAACTCAGGGCGACAGGACAACCTCAAACGGGCGCGTGAATTGCTCATCGATCAAACCGACGATGAGGGTGCTAACGAAAATGGTGCCATAGACAGTACAGAATCACGACAGGATGATGTACTTGAATTGCCTCAGGCAACTTACCTCTGCCCGGACTGCGGTAGTCCCATGGTGATCATCGAGTGCTTCGAGCGCGGACAGTTGCCGCGTGCACCGCCTGCGAGGATCATCGCGTTATGATCGCCGTCATTCGCATCGCACCGTTCTGGTTATTTTATTACTGGGAAAAAGCGGTAACGGGCCGTCTTGGTCGATCCAGCCAAAATGGCAGTTTTATCGCCGTGATCAGCTCCCAGGAAGGGTCTGCCCTGGCTTCGGAAGGCTATGGAAATTGGCATCAGGATGAAAACGGTCGATTGATTACAGGTAGTTACACCAGCAAGATTATTCAAATCCCCATAGTATCCAGCCACACTGAAACATCCTGCCTACGCCCCGCGGTTTCGTCCCTGGGGGCCTGTCCGACGCCTGCCCGTTGATCCACATGCCATCCTGTCAGACCCTGGCTATATGGGCAGACATCTGACAACCCTTAACCACAGCGGACCCTGGATGAAATAAATTCAACGCTAGAGAACGGTTCATTGGAGTTATTCATGTGAATCACACGAACTAGTGCATGCGGTCAAAACAGGAAGGTCGGACGCCCTCACCGAACACGGTACAATCCATCGAAACCACTCATGTGTTGCCCGTATATGGTCGTTGGCTTTTCGCTGATGGCACCTTTACACTCCCAGCATGGTTAATAAGACTCAACGCAGACTTGCAGCGATCCTTGCCGCGGATGTAGCAGGTTACACTCAGTTGGTGGAGCTCGATACCGACGGCACGGTGGCTGCCTGGAAGTCGGCTCGTGATGACGTGATCAAACCTCTGGTTGACAAAAAGTCTGGGCACATTATCAAATTCACCGGGGATGGTTTTCTAGTCGAGTTTCCTTCGGTGCAGGATGCTGTCGCCTGCGCCATCGCTTTGCAGGAGGAACTTCAGCCCAGTTCCCTGAATTTCCGCATTGGCATCAATGTCGGCGACATCACAGATGATGGGGACGATGTTCACGGTGAAGGGGTCAA
>PIVW01000901.1 GCA_003353825.1 Chloroflexota bacterium | reverse complement strand
ATTGCTCTTGCGGGTTCATGATGACCTCTCTGATGATGTGGCGATTTTCAGAAAGGTTTGCTCATGAACCCGTTTCCGTCAAGTTTCGTCATACTCCCAGTTCAACTGCGGTGCTACCATGATTGTAGACCTCTTACAAAACTATTTTTTCCAATAGATTTCGTCGCATTTCTTGGGCCGCGCGGGTATCCTCTTCAGGGTGTGTGGCGTTTAACGTATGAGTATACATTACACCATGATCCCCGATCTCGACGACCAGTTCGCCTGGGGTCAGCGTTATCGCGTGAGCGCTAAGGGCGGTGGCTAGATCCGATTCACTGCCAGAAGGTATGGCAACAATGCCTGGCTTAACGGGCAAGCTAGGCCGCAAAACAATTCCGGCAACTTGGAAGCCGCTGAGTAACAGATCCCAAAATATCACGATTATATAGACGGCGGCAGAAAAAACCATGACCGGCAATCGTTTCAAATCAATATTGCCTCCGCTTGGGCGTAGCAGGAGGGCAATGCCGAAACCGATAATCAAACCCATGATGATGTTGGTCAACTCAAGATTCCAGGTGAGCAGAAGATACAGCGTCGCTAAGCCTATCGTCATATTCAGGTATTTGGACATGTCAGCCTCCCAGTACAGCCGTGATGTAGAGCGAGGGATCGCCTAGCCAGGCAGATGTGCTCTGTGCAACTGCGAGCAAAGGCTCGGCCCAGATGCCGAGTACGATCACGAGGATGATGAGCAAGGTCGGGGCCAGGGCGTGGTCCGGCTTGCGCGTGGCGACATCTGCCGTGTCGGATGATTGCCACCAGATAAGCATGAAGGCGCGAGTGATGTAGATCAATGTCAAAATGCTGGCGACTCCCAGAATGGTAAGCGAAATGTAACGCTCGGCGTCGATACCGCTGCTGAAAAGCGTCATCTTGCTGATAAAACCGTTCGTGGGGGGGATGCCCGACAATGCTAATCCGCCTAATAGGAACAGCGCACCGGAATAGGGCATTGATTTCCCCATGCCGGTGATCAGTCCAAATGAAGTCGTTCGCTTCGAGGAACGACTTCCGACAATGCCCGATAACATCATGAGCGCTGATTTGATCAGAGCGTGGTTAAAGATGAAGATGATGGCAGCCATAAGCGCTGGTGCGGTTCCCCAACCGACAGCAACCAGGATAAACCCGATTTGAGCCATAGAGGAGTAAGCAAGCATGCGTTTTGCGTCGTGCGTGCCGATAGCAGAAAAACCACCATACAGGATGCCTACAAGTCCTAAAATGATCAGCGCTGCCCGGATGATTTCTGCCTGACCGGCAAAGAGCAAGGTGGTCATGCGCAGAAACCCATAGACGCCAACTTTACTGACAGCGGCTGAGAGAATTACAGCGACGGCAGTGGGTGCGGCCGTATAAAGGTCGGGTTGCCAGAAATGAAAGGGAAACACAGCACTTTTGACCATAAAGGCGGCAAAAAAGAAGATGATGGCCACGGGCAGTAGGGGAGCGTCTGCTTCGACAGCGATATGAGCGGCAAGGTCGGCCATGTTGAGCGTGCCATATTCTACATACAAGCTGCCGATGGCGAATAGTAGAAACCAGGAAGCGAGCAGACTCAGGTAGAAGTATTTGTAGGCCGCTTCAGGTCCGGCGTGATGGCGAGAAATGGCCGTCAGCACCGTGC
>PIVW01000900.1 GCA_003353825.1 Chloroflexota bacterium | reverse complement strand
ATTCCTTAAGGTGTTATACGATTAAGGTCATTTACTTTCTGGCTGACTTCCAAGAGCAGTTAGGTCACCAGTCCAGCAACACGATAATAGGTTGTACCGTGGACGCATGCACACGCCACTTGGGAATAACCATTTGTTGTCATTTGTTGTCTGTAAAGAAACCATATCGTTTTCACAGGGAATTCGCATAGTAACGCAATGTATTAATGGATCTAACGAATGTATATACGAGTGTTTTTTACGACATGAGGTGGAACGTATTGAACCTGTTTAACGATTATTGAATGTAGTAAATGTTGAAAATTTTTTCTTCTTTCTGTTGTTGCACCAACTTTTCAACATAGCTTGAAACGCCGACGCCTTGCACTTTTCTTTTCATCCCTCTCAAGATCTTGGGGTGGGGATGTATGGAATGGAATTCCGTGAGCGCATATTATATAGGTATAATATTGGCAAAGGCTCTAATGGTATTTGCAGAAGGCTCTAATAGTGCATTTGAGGTCAAAACAAAACAACAGCGCCGGCTGACCTCCCATCGCTTGGATGTGGGTCAGCCGACGACAGCAGTACGTCGGGCAGTTTCAAGTGGTGGTGAAAGACATTGCCTACAGTGGTGTAACACAGACACATATATACGTACACACAGACGAGAGCTGTGTTGTAATACGTTGTAAGGCGTTGTAGAACGTTGTAGCATTGAGCATAACCGTGAGACGTTAAGTTGTACCGTTCCGCCGTGGGTAGTGTCGTTTGCAGAGGTGAATAAACACGGACGTTGTGATTGAACCAGTGTTTGGCGTCATTGACAGGGTAACCATTCGGTGTACGTCTGTACCATTGGACAAATAGCAATCCCCGAGGAGAAACCGTTGGACAGCCAGCGAGTCGAACCAAGCATGGTGAAAAACCCGGTTTCCAAAGTTGGATGAGAAGATTTCGATACCAACGCATCGAGTGGATTTACCGACGGAGCAGAGCGCAGACATTCGTTATATCCACGGCGCAATAACGTACGGTGAACATTTTCGTGAGTACCAAATTTCACGGGCGTTTATATCAACATGGCGACGAGTGGTGGATCGTTCAGCGATTACCGGACATCGACGCCATCGCCAAAACCTGCCGGGAGAGCGCCGGACGATTCATGGTCGAAATTCATGGCAGACATTCGTGCGCGGGACGGTGGAGCCAAGTCAGAACGGCCTGCTCGACGACCATCATCGCCACGACCAGGTGCGTCTCGACTGGATCGACTGAGCGATGCACTGGGGGCCGGCGATGGGGGCGAGCCAGCTGACGATGGCGCGCGCAACCGGACGGTGACGGCCGTTCGCCTACAAGATTTGCCACGTTACGGGGGAAAACGCTGTGAGAGTTTTGAACGCTTTGCAAGGTTGTTTGAAGGTCGAATGGTCCTGTACAGCGTGGTGAAATCACGCTGGGTGGCGAATCTGCTAGCGGCGTTGCAAGGTGAGGCGCACGATTTCCTGTTTGGAAAACTGTCGACGGGCGAAGTGGACAGCTGGCAAGAAGCTACCACATGCCTACGTGACCGGTATAAACCTGGTTATCTGGAGAAGGCCACGCTGTATAATGAGCGGCAAGGTCCCTCCGAATCGGCGGAATGTTACGGGGAAAGGATCTACAGTCACCCTGCTTTGTCCGGAGCGGA
>PIVW01000899.1 GCA_003353825.1 Chloroflexota bacterium | reverse complement strand
TACTACAACGCCCGCTGGTATGATCCACAGCTAGCAAGATTCGCGCAGGCGGATACGATTGTGCCTGATCCGGGGTCGGCGATGGCGTTTAACAGGTATATGTATGTAGCCGGGAATCCGCTCAGATTGGTGGACCCTACAGGTCATTTTGGGATGTTGGCAACAGCTGCAATAGGTGGAGTTATCGGAGGTGCAGTTGGATTAGGGATGTATGCCGTCAATATTGCACGTTCAGGGCAAGCGTTTGATATCAAAGAGGCTGCGGTCGCAACCGGAACAATGGCAGTTGCAGGCGCACTAGTCGGTACTGGTATTGGCGCAGCTCAAGGCCTTTCTATGGCCGCAGCAACAGCTGTCACGATAGGCACAAGTACGGGAATGGGAATAGCGGCCGGCGGCGCTGGTTATGTTGCAGCTAATACGTTCACCGGATCTGAATTCAAGACAGCTGACTTTGCCATCTCATCGGCTATTGGGGGCGCGACCGGTGCTGTTGGGCAAGGTTTCGTTATGGGAAGAGGCGCTGTTGCGGTTACTTCGGGTGTTGCCAATGTTGTACAATACGAAACGATTCGAGTCAGCAATGGACAAGGTCTTGCACTTGATTCTGGAGCGGCTGCCTCGTTTGCGACCGGCCTTGTTGCCGGTCGCTTCGCAGGTGGCTATTCCTCTGCTGCAAAAATGACGACTAGTCACAGTACGCCTGTGTTTACGAATGTCCGAACCTGGTCAACATCACAAAGGGTAATCCTGTCTGAACTTAGAAAATCACTTGCCAAAAAAGCTGCCCCCAACGTTTTTCGAAGTGCTGCTGCAAGCACTTTTGCCAATCTCCCAATAGAAGCCTTTCTTTCAGGAATTCATACATTATCACCGATGCGCACACTGCCCAGATCCACCTCATTTAGTACCCAGGCAATAACGAATTGGGGCAATATGCGTCAGCAATTAAGGTATCAGTCAGGAGGTTTCATTTGATCGGTCTTATCGGTGACGTCTTAGCTTATCTTTTTATTGGAGGACTTACTATCTGGATATGGACTGGTGCCTACCGTGGACATCGTGAGGTCATCACATCCTCATGGTTGGCGATTCGCGTGCCAAAGAGCGTTGCGATTCTATTTGCAGGAAATCGAACTGACGAACCAATTCTTGATATGGCAGCGTTGTTCGTACAGGCAGGCATGCTTTCGATGTTTGTCGGCATGATCCTGCAAGATTTAGGCATAGTTGCTAATGCAGGAATAGTTCTATACTGTGTGGTTTTTTTCATGATTATTCTTATTGCGCTAGTCTTAAGTGTTAAAACGTGGCGAAAATGGCGTCACTAACGACTAGAGAACATTTTTCATCAGGATTTGACAATAAATAGCATCGCCTGTATTCCTTTTATCTACATTGCCGGTGTGTATGAGTATCAAGCAGATGCAACGACGCGCTACTACGGGAGACCAGCGGTGATGCAGCCCTGCGCCGAACTGGTCACACCTCCAACAACGGTGTATTCTATCTTCTGGGTGATCATCTTGGCTCCACCAGTGTGCTGGTCAACCAGAACGGCACGCTGAACTCGAGCAATTACTACTACCCCTACGGCACGAATCGAGGCGGCGCCCAAAGCACATTAACAGCGAAGAGATATACCGGGCAGTATCATGAGAGCGGGCTGGCGGG
>PIVW01000898.1 GCA_003353825.1 Chloroflexota bacterium | reverse complement strand
CGATTCTGGCTCAGGATACTGGCTTTCAGGGTTTTGAGCTTGATAACGTTGCCATTGTGCAACCACTGAAGAAACCCCGCAATGGTGAACTCTCGGACGACGAAATGGCACTCAATACCATTGTTTCCCGTTTACGTATACGCGTTGAGCACGCCATTGGAGGTGTCAAGCGCTATCGTATTGTCAAAGACAAGATCCGGAACTGGAGACATGGTTTTCGTGACGCCGTTATCGAAACCTGCTGCGGTCTTCATAATTTCCGCCTACAGTTCCGCCCTTGGCACTATGAACTCCCGGACGAGCTTCTTATCTAAATCCTTATAACGTCTATTGAGCACCGCCGTATCCATCTTGCCATCTTGCCGCATTCGCTCCTCGAGGTTTTCGACACTTGCCCAAGCGGCCATTGCCTGGTATGCACCAGCATCAAACAAGCCGTTGATTTCATCGGCATAAAAGCCAAGCGTGGCCAGGCGCTTTTTGACTTCGGTTACGAGTTCAAGGGAGAGGGGTATCAGTTCCGATTCCGCGGGTTCACCAAAGTAGAGTTGGTGGAGCGTGTAAAGGCGTTTGAGTTCAGCGATGGGGGTGGGGTGATCGTCGACGCGCAGATCAAGCCAGCGGTCGCTCCAACCGCCGTAGCCGCCCTTCGGTTTCACAACCAGTAAATTGGCCGATTGCCGGCCACGCCGATCTCCACCAGTCATCTGCCCTGCTGCCAGCGACTGCAGTAAGCGCGTGGCTAACGATCCCGTTGCTCCCTCAAAAGTCTCTGACATCGCCCCAACTGTGTCGCCATTCACGAGGATATTGCCTTGCGCCGCGTAATGTTCACCTGCGCCCCCCCGCCCAGTCGTGGCAATCTGAACCGGTGAAGGTGGCGCTACGTCCCGTTGCATCGACGACTCCTACCTGACGCAAGGCGCTGTCAGCGTCATCCTCTAGCAAGCGTTGGATCACCCGATCTGGATGCAATCCTAGAGACATAAGTGCCAATCCCCTGGCGCCATAGCTGGTGTTGGCATACGACTGGGTCGCCACCGCCCCAATGCCCGCCTGGGCGTAGGGTACCACCGCCCCTACCGCCAGGAATTTCGATTGCACAGCCACGCCAATCTCATGCTCTTCCGGGTCAGCGGCGACAATTGAAAAAGTGGCTATGACATCGGGCTGCTGCATGGTCGTTCTCCATTCTGAATGCAAAGTTGAGTTACGGTCATCCATTGCTCCTGCATGCCAGGATGACGTTCTATTTGGAGATATCTATGATTATCGAATACTTTTTCAGTATCCCACGCCTCTTGTGCTTTGCCAAACGAGTCGATCGGCGATGACAATTTACGTGCGGACAGATAGATCGGTAATCCAATGCCGTAAGAATACCCGTTGCCGTACACTCTACCAGGACTGCGTGGCAGAATTTTTTCCCAACATCAATTATACCTATTTGATCCAACATTCATCAGGAGTCACTTTCATGGATCATTCTCTTCCCATGCGCGCCGACCTTCAAATCGGCAGCAAGTTCCCCAATTTCTCTCTACCCGATCATGGTGGCACTGGGGTCGTTGAATGGGATTGATTAGATTCAAGTCAGCGCCAGTGAGATTTTTTGGATTTTGAACAATTCCGCCAAAGAAAATCCCTTTTCAAGAATGCCCAGTGCCACCGCAG
>PIVW01000897.1 GCA_003353825.1 Chloroflexota bacterium | reverse complement strand
GCAAACTTGTGGCTGGATAGAATATCGCTACGGAGGCGTAGCATTTCCATTCAACTTAGGTTTGTTTTGGCTTTGTCAGATTGATATTGCTCTGGCTTAATCTCAAAAAGCCTCGATGTGGTTCCAAAATGACGCAAATCGCAAGATCATTTTTCCCGGATTCGCCTTAGCCACTACAAGTGGCAGTATAAGATGGCGACCAATTTGGCGTGATTTCTAACACATCCAATTTGGTTGACGATCGACCTCCGTAAATACGTAGTGAATGGGCGCCTGCTGAGAGATCGTAGCGTGTGGAAATGCGATTCCAATGCCAGGCGCTGTTTCCAGAACTGAAATACCAATAGGTGATGGGGCCGTTGTCGAGTTGAAAAAGAACCTTTACAATTGAATAATCGAGCCGGAATCAGGTCTCTGGAGCAGCTTTGGTCTCTGGGGCGGCTTTCTGACTCTTGACGACCACTTCTTGGCGAAGCCGTTTGGGCAATTTCATGCCTTTGCGCCGTCCTGGAGAAATACCTCGGGGTTTGGGCGGTTGAGCCGGTGTCCCCAACTGGCGAATAATCCTGGGGAAGTCACGTTGCACCAGGGTTGGGGAGATGAGACGCTGCTTCATGGCTGGCAAGTTGCGTTCCCAAGGTCGGGGTAAGGCGTCCGCCACATGGCGGGTCATCCAAAGTTGGGCATAGGCGATGTGAACGAGTTGCCACCAATTCTCTTCCCGCTTGACCTCGGGGGTCTGGAAGTTGATCAAGAGCAGTTTTTGTTTACCGAAACGGAAGAAATGTTCGATGTCGAAGCGACACAAATACGCCTGATAGATGTGCTCAAGGGTGAGTTCATGGCGACGTGGTCCCATGATAATCAGCCACAAGGGGCGTTTGAAAGCGGGGTTGCCATCTTCATCGTAGCGCACAATGCGCACCAGAGTGAAGGGATGCTTGTGCATAGGCAGCCGTTTTGGTTTGTTCTTCCCGGTCATCGGCAGATTATGCCAGGCCTGAATCTCCACCCGATAAACTTTGCCTCGACGACTGGTCTCCCACAAGGTCAGGGTATCATCCGGATCCGTCCAGGTCTTCGGGTCGGAGAGTGAAAAACACTCACCATACCACCTGGGATGTCCTTGATCCGGGTTCTCCATCTCCTCTTCTGTGGGCGCATACTGATGGTAGAACGTGCGATTTCCTCGCACCCGAACCTCCGTGACCAGATTGGGGAATTTGCGATGGGCATGCAGATAAACAGATTTGCTATAGCTGCTATCACCTACTTCCACCGTCAACTCCAGGCCGAGGGGTAACTTGGCGTCCTCCAAAAGCATCTCTATTTGCCTGGAGCCGACCATCTCTTTGTCTTCGGAAGTCGCTACTCGCTCAGTGAGCAACGGCAGCACCCAACTGCATGAGACCCCAGCTTCGGGCTCCAAGCCCAGCGCCACCGTCGAATATTGATGACCGATGGTCACCGGCAGCTTGCCTTTCACCACCTCCGGCTGATAAACCATTCCTCGATCTTCCAGCGTATGGGCGTAGGGTCGAGGGTCTGGCGTCACATCAACCATCAACAGCCAGAATGGCCACTTCTTTGGCCGGGGCAGATAGGGCCCAAGCTGATAGGGCAGCCACATCGGCGCCAAATTCATCTCATCTATCGCCTTGAAGATGGTTGAGTA
>PIVW01000321.1 GCA_003353825.1 Chloroflexota bacterium | reverse complement strand
ATGAATTGCTTTCCTTCAAAGTTCCTCCGCCGCAGTGGCGGCCCCACAAGCAACGAGGGCGGCCATCGCTAGAGGCTTTACGCCTCATTCAACGATGGTGTCCTACTCCCAGTTGAAGTACAGTCCTACCCCTGTTGATACCCGTTGTAACTATAGGGTTTTATAGCGAGATTGCAGACCTGTGATCGTCTACACAACCCTCGAACACTGATCTGGACAAAACCTATACGCGTCGCTGTCAGAATTACAAAAAACTACCACGGGCATGCCGATCTGTCAAATGATCCCACAACTCAGTTTACACCTCGTTAGCAGCCCCAAAGAGGGTCGCCGCTTCATCAATCGCCAATCGAAGCGTGCCGTCCCTCGACTTGCTCTTGCACCTGTTTCAAGAAATGGGCCGGTTCTGTGAAGCCGCCGGCGATGATGTATTGCACCGACTGCATCGTAGGATTGGTTACCCAAAAGTCTGAGCCCTCGGGCAGTGCGACAGCCGAACCGGCAAGGCAAGTTGCATCACTCACCCCCCTGCTTTCAAGTTGAACCTGCCCGCTAATGACAAACAGTATCTCCTCTCGGCCTTTACCAGGACGCATGCGCCTGCCCGTTTCACGTGGCGCCAACACACCATAAATCATGTATGTTGTCAGCGTGCCAGATTCCTTGGTCCCTAGGGCGATCTCGCCACTTGTATCCACACGATTCGATAAATCGATCACTTTCATATTCGCGGATTCCTCAATCAGGTGAGGCTGAGATTGGCGACAACGTCCATCGCCAGTTCAGTGCCATTGACTTCATGCACGTGGTGATGGCCGGCCGCGCCAATCATGGCAGCGTTGTCCGTACACAGGTATAAAGGTGGGATCGAAACCGGAAGGTGGGAGCGTTCGTACATGGTTTTTCGTAAGAACGCATTGGCCGAGACGCCACCACATACGCAGATTTCAGTAGCGCCCACGCTCTCAGCCGCCCTGATTGATTTCTCGACCAAGACATCGATCACCGCACTTTGGAAAGAAGCGGCCATGTCGAACACTGCCTCAGGGGGAAGGTTTTCCCCTGCTGTGAGGCGGCGGTTGTCCGTAGCCTTCCCCCCTTCGATCTGTTGCACGGCTCGTAGTACAGCGGTTTTGAGACCACTGAAGCTGAAATCGTGTGAACCCGGCAACCAGGCTCGGGGGAATCGATATGCAGTCGGGTTACCCCGAACCGCGGCACTTTGCACGGCTGGGCCTCCAGGATAGCCCAAGCCCAATAAACGGGCAACCTTGTCAAACGCTTCGCCCGCTGCATCGTCGATGGTGCCACCCAAGCGCTCATAGCGGCCATGATTAACCATCACAATCAGTTCCGTGTGTCCACCGCTGACGATAAGAACAAGCAGGGGAAAGCGTTTAACCGCTGAGTTGTCCTCAGCTTCAATCCAATTGGAGTAGATATGCCCTTCCAGGTGATTGACGCCGATCAAAGGGAGGTCGCGGGCCCAGGCCATACCCTTGGCAGCGTTGACTCCCACCAACAGGGACCCCGCCAAACCCGGCCCCCGCGTCACGGCAATGGCGGATAAATCCGACCAGCCTGTATTGGCCTCGTGCAATGCCTGTTCGACTACTGGCAGGATGGCAAGTAGATGTTGTCGTGAGGCAATTTCAGGGAAAACACCGCCATATTGGCGGTGCAAATCGATCTGTGAGGCAACCACATTACTACGCACAGTTCGGCCATCATCGACCACCGCCGCTGCCGTCTCGTCGCAGGAAGTTTCGATGCCGAGGATCGTGGTCATGACGGTGTTTCCGGCGTACTCTGGCGGTACCTGCGTAATTGTTCCAATTCGTAATGAACGCGTGTACCATTATCGGGTAACGCCTGCGGTTGCTGCAACGCTGTCACAAATAAGCCTTCCGCTTCAGCGAGATCACCCCTGCGGTAAAGCAAGCGGCCAAGGCTGGCGGCTGCTGTAGCATTATGGGGATGCTGGCGCAATTCCCAGCGCAAGCGTTCCTCTTGTTCGGGCGAGGCGCGTGTTGGACTCAGAGCAATGCCGATATCAAAGAGGTGTCGGTTATCTTCGTGCCCAGCGCGGTAGCGCACCACAGCACGTGCGCGGGGCAGAATGATGTCAAGCTTGCGCACGATTTGGCAACGCAACTCGCAATCTATCTCCACTGTTCTTTCCAAAGCAACGTGGAAGGATTGTTGTGGTTCCAGGACCATACCCAGGTCCTTAATTTTTTCACCCATGCGCAGATCATCGAGAAGTAAAGGATATGGGCTGAGATTTGTGATCTCCAGCCGTCTGCCGTTTTGCTCCAAGCGTACCTCTGTTTCCACACGTGGGTGCTCCTCCCGGCCCAGGTAGAGGACGCGGGCGCTAGAATAGAGCACATCACTGAGGAGCAAGAAGCGTTTGGAATAGGCCTGAAGCGTACCGATGCGCTCGAACAAGCTGTCTTGGACAACAAGCTGGCACACCATTCGCTGGCCTAAGTTGCCTTCTAACAAAGGGTCATGGCGATTGCCCACGTACCCGACCAGATAACGGTTTCCGGACATATCGTTGTGCCCGGCCCCTTCGATTTCAACCGCCAGGGGCACTTGCTCCCGATCTGTGAGTATGGCAATACCTTGTTCGATGGTATCGAGCATATCCTGCCACCGGGTGTGGAGGCGTTGCCCGTTTTGAGGGCGTAGATCGGTTTCTCGCCGTTTACGCTCCTCGGGGCCCATGCCCTCGACATCGCGATAGAGCGCCTGTAAGGCATCGTATTCGACAGCATAATGGATATAGCTTGCTTCGGCCGGCGGCACATTACCTGAACCGGCGGTGGGAAAGCGGATTTCAAAACCAGAGGTTGTCAGGTGCAATATGCCCGACCAGATGCGGCCATTTCGGCGCTCGACCGTAACGAAATAGCCCTCGAAGGCGTGCAGGGTACGGTCCTGTTTGCGTCGCCGCCCGAAAGCCGCCATCAGTAGCAGAATGGCCAGCAGGGCGAGCATCAAGATCGTCAGCAATAACAGATTGAGCAGGGTGGCCATCACGAGATTATTCGGGTTTGTCAGATGGGTGGGGATAGGGTTCGAGGAATTCGATAAGGACACCGTGGGCTGACTTCGGATGCAGGAAAATGCCATGGCCCTCGGCGGCTTCGATAGGCGTTTCGTTGATGATCTGAACGTCACGACTGGCCAACGATTCCAGGCTTTGCTCTATATCCTCCACTTCGAGGCAGATGTGATGCAGTCCTTCGCCGCGTTTGGCCAGGTACTTAGCCACACCCGAATCCTCGCTGGTGGGCATGATCAATTCGATCATGCTTTCACCCGCGGGCAGAAAAGCGATCTCCACCTCCTGTTCGGGCATGTGCAGACGCTTACTGAGCTTGAGGCCGATACGATCCTGGTAAGATCGAATGGCGTCATCGAGATCGGCGACGACGATGGCGATGTGGTTGATTCGTGTGATCATAGATGGTGATTCGAATATCGACAGTTGATTTTGGTTAAACGGTTCGCATTCAGGTATCAGATGAAAATGATAGCATACTTTTTTGAGAATAAAGAGTATGCGTCATGCGTGGTATGTTCAAGGCCATTATGGCTGAACGAATCCGACGTACAGAGTAAAAGTTTGACTTAAGCGCTTGTAGCATAGCTCCTCCCCATCCAAAAGGGAATGTCGACATTCAGGGCAACGATCGGCAAGTCAGAATTGTACAAGAGCACGAAATTCGTGTACAATTTAAGGACTATGAAAAAGAATATCACCCTAACTGCAGATGAAGCAATTGTTCAGCAGGCGCGCCGTCGTGCTGTTGCTGAGAGCACAACACTTAACGCGTTATTCCGTGGCTGGTTAGAGCGGTATGTACAGCAGCCTGTCGCTTCTGATCGATACACGGTCATCATGGAACATCTGGATCATGTCCAGGCTGGGCGCGCGTTTACTCGAGACGAGCTGAATGAACGTCGCTGACAAACCTGGGATGTATTTCCTTGACACCAATATATTTGTGTACACATTTGATGATACGGCTCCTGCTAAGCAAGAGATAGCAAGAGTGCTAATCCAGAACGCGCTGAGGACACAACGTGGTGTCATCAGCAGTCAGATCGTGCAGGAGTTTCTCAACGTTGCGCTGCGGAAGTTCGCAAGACCGATGACCACCTCGGATGCACGCCAATATATGAGCGCTGTTCTACTGCCACTCTGTCAACATTACCCATCGTTGGCATTCTATGATCTGGCGCTTTTAATCAAAGAGGAGACAGGATATTCTTTCTATGATACCTTGGTTGTCACCGCTGCTATCGAGTTAGGATGCCATACGTTGATTACGGAAGACTTGCAGGACGGTCGCACGATTCGGGGCGTTACGATTCGCAATCCCTTTGGATTTGAGTAAGCACCTACTCGCCCGCTTCTTGGAGGACACGTCGGACCAGTTCTTCGCTGGCTCGAAAACCTGCTGAACGAAGTGACTCAATTTCTGGGAGTACAGCACCTAACTCACCTATCTTTTTCGCTGCCAGCAATAAACCAAGTGTACCGATAGGCTGTAATCCCATGCGTCTTGCATACCGCCGTGCATCCAAATCATCCAAGACGACATGGGGGGTGCCAAACTCACGTGCAAGTGCGAGAACTTCAGCCTCACCAGGATCAATTGACTGGGTTATCAATTCAAGTAATGCAGGCAGAGTGCAGGACATTTGCTGTAGCCAATCGTTTAGGGCTATGTCTACGGCTTCAGTTGCTTCATCTTTTACTGCTTGTAGTTCTAATAATACGGTTGTTGGAACGATAACTGAGTCAACCCCCATTCGAAGCAAATCGAGCCGGTCCAGTTTTCCAAGGAAAATCAGTGGTGCGGTATTGACGATTCGCACGATTATTGGCTCAGTTGATGAGCTGCCGACAATTCCCAATCGATTTCTTCAGCTTGTAGATTTATAGCTGCGACGCCATAGCGTTCTAGGCTATACAAGAAAGCGACCCTTGGCATGCCTGCGACCTCCGCGGCTTTACCGGAAGTCAATTTGCCTAGCTCGAAGAGCTTAACGGCGAGGAGCATCTGCGCTTCAAGTGTGAAATCTTCGTTAGACATTTTCAGCAGGCCTGGTACATCACTTGGTATAGACAGCTTGAGTTGTGTTGCCATTTCTATCTCCTAGATCATAAGTGTATCCAATTATAAATCATTTTGGAAACGCTGGCATGACCTCGGAAGCAGCTGGGGAATGCCTACCATTCCGCTTGCTCATCCGGCGCCACAAATAACTCAAGCTCCAGATCCAGGCCATCGCCGGATTCATTCAATATCCGTTCCAGCTCCAGCTTGACGAATTTACCCTCAGCCTTCACGGCAACGGTACCGTCAGTCGTGATCAATTCGCCCTTTGCCTCAAAATAGCGCCGCTTTTCAAAAGTGATGCGCCCGACCACCGTCAATACCTCGCCCAGGGGAACTGGGGCCTTGTAGCGCACATGTAACTCGGCGGTCACGCCCCAGGTTTTGGCATCACCCCATACGGCGCGACCCAAGGTCTCGTCGAGCATAGCGGAGATGATGCCACCATGAACGCGCCCGGGATAGCCCTGGTGGCTCTCGTCCGGCAAGAAGCGTCCCACGCAGGTATTGTCATCGACCTGGTAGAAATGAGCGTGCAAGCCCGAGGGATTATCGAGACCGCACACAAAGCACATGTGGGAATTGAACTGCTTTTCGGCGGTATCTTGATTGATGTGATCGTATGGTGTGGGCATAGGTAAAGATGGATTATGAATGAGTAATAGTCTATTGCGAATGGGCCACTACAGAAGGGCTATGATTGCAGGCGGGCGCTTTTCGGAGAAGACGCTTGCAGCAAGTAACTTGCAACTGGTTACTACACACCGTTCTGTAGCGCATCCAACCCCAAAAGCATCCCCACCGCCGTGGCCGACTCTCCCACCTCTCCGGCCAAAAGCGCCTGTCGCAGTGCGGCCGCTGTCATCAACCCCGGTTTGACGGTGGCGAGATCTCCGGCAGAAGGCTCTGCCACTTTGCGCAGCCCCTGTGCCAGGTAATGATATCCAAGGCTCATGCCACGGTTTCCGTCGTCGTAGAACTGGCCCAAAAGCCGCCATTCGGATGCCTCATAACCGCTTTCTTCGAGCAGTTCACGTTTGGCGCCTTCTAGTGCACTTTCATCAGGTTCGATAAATCCAGCAGGCAGTTTCAGCACCACCCGGCCTGGGCCATGTTTGTATTCCTCGATCGTTACAACCAGGTTATTTTCAGTCAGTGCGAACACCGAT
Organism: Chloroflexota bacterium; assembly: GCA_003353825.1. The sequence goes on along the minus strand of PIVW01000321.1, from coordinate 487 downwards.
GTATATGGGGGCGCATTTGCTTTGAGATAACCCTCGATCACACGGCCATCAGGCAATTGCACATCCTGTTCGATCAGACGCAGCCAGGGTTGGCGATCGAATAACGTCTGCTCACGCAAAACAGTCCAGCGTTCGTCACTCATCGCTTGCCTCCTAAACCAACATCGGCGCCTGGTATTCGCCGAACACGCCGCGCAACACCCCACAGATCTCGCCTAAGGTCGCGTAGGCCTGTACCGCTTCGACAAATAAGGGCATGAGGGGGGCATTAGCGTCACGTGCCGCCTGCTCGATCTGGCCGAGTAATTCGGACACACGTGTATTGTCGCGCCGCTCACGCAGGCTCTGTACGCCGGCGATCTGCGCTTGCTGCGCTGCTTCATCGATACGCAGGATATCGGGTGTGCTTGGTGACTCGACCTGGAAGCGATTCACCCCCACTACGATCTCCTCTCCCGACTCGATGGCCTGCTGGGCGCGATAGGCG
>PIVW01000320.1 GCA_003353825.1 Chloroflexota bacterium | reverse complement strand
GATCTTTGGTTCTGTTCGCAATTGCAAACTTGGATTTGTAAAGATGCAAACTCGGCAGAATGAACCGTGCTCTGATTTCAAATTAGTACTGCAGCAAACAAGCTTTGTCGCATAAAAGACCGAAAAACCTCGTACTGTTATCCAAAGTGTTATCCGAAGAAAGAACATTCTGGAAGTACTCGATTACCTTTACTTTCGATTACTTTTACTTTAGCACATACATGGTTGAATGTCAAAGATTTTTCTTGACACTGGTGTACCTGTGTGTCATAATGAAAATAGATGAAAGTGTTAGAAAGATTGTGAAGTTCAGCCAGGCGATGCAGATATCGCTCGAATCTCGCTTATTTTAAGTCACGAAACTTTTTCCACCAATAACGTCAGACCTCTCAGCCCATTCAGGCAGCAGACAGGCAGCAGACAGGCAAGCCATCATGACAAAACTGATCACAATCGATCCCACCGAGGTACGTAAAAAGGGCGTCATTACCGGCCCCAAAATCCCAGTCAACGCCTATGTTCCCAATGTCAAAAAAGAGGTCAAGAAATACAGCAAAGAAAACCTGATCCGCATGTATCGGGATATGGTCTTTATTCGAGAATTCGAATCCATGCTCGACAGCGTCAAGAAAACGGGGGCTTACAACGGTATCGAATACAACCACCGCGGCCCGGCCCATCTCTCCATCGGCCAAGAAGCGGCCGTGGTCGGACAAGCCTATCACCTTTCACCCGACGACTACATCTTCGGATCACATCGCAGCCATGGCGAGATCCTGGCCAAGAGCCTCTCTGCCATTGCCAAGCTGGATGAAGAAGCGCTCATGGCTATCATGGAAACTTACATGGATGGTCGCACCTTGAGCGTGGTAGAGAATCTCAGCGCCAACGGTAGTGTCAAAGAACTGGCCATCAATTACACCCTGTACGGTACCCTGGCAGAGATATTCGCCCGAGCTTATGGTTTTAACAAGGGTATGGGTGGTTCCATGCACGCCTTCTTCCCTCCTTTTGGCGTCATGCCCAATAATGCTATCGTGGGTGGATCGGCTGATATCGCCACCGGCTCGGCCTTGTATAAACGGGTCAATCGCAAGCCGGGCATCGTCATCGCCAACATCGGCGACGCCTCTATGGGTTGCGGCCCTGTGTGGGAAGCGATGATGTTCTCTGCCATGGATCAGTACCGCACCCTCTGGCCTGAAGATATCGGTGGCGCCCCGCCCATGCTATTCAACTTCATGAACAATTTCTATGGCATGGGTGGCCAACCCCAAGGTGAGACCATGGGCTTCGGTACACTCGCCCGCGTGGGTCTGGGTGTCAATCCTGAAGCGATGCATGCCGAACGTGTCGACGGCTACAACCCCATTGCCGTGGCCGATGCCATCGAGCGCAAGAAAGAGATATTACTCGAAGGTCGGGGCCCAGTCCTGTTGGATACCATCACCTACCGTTTCTCCGGCCACTCTCCCTCCGACGCCATGGCCTATCGCACCAAAGATGAGTTGGATGCCTGGCAGCATCAGGATTCTATCGTCTCCTTTGGCCTGTACCTGCAAGAGAACAAGCTTGCCGACACCGAGCAGCTCGATGCAATCCAAACCGATATTCGAGAGCGCCTGTTGAAAGTGTACAAGGCCGCGATTTCAGATGAGATCTCCCCGCGGGTGGACGTAACCGGTGAGGCTATCGGCGATATGATGTTCTCAGAAGGTTACGCCGATACAATGGCAACCGCTGAACCGGAGGTCTTGCAACCCTACGAGGAAACGCGCTTAAAGATCACCTCCAAAAAAGCTCGGTTCGGCGTCGACGAGAATGGCAAAAAGCTCTCCGCTCAACGCGCCCTGACCTATGCCGAAGCCCTGTTCGAAGCCATGCTCTATCGCTTCTACCAGGACCCGACCATGGTCGCTTATGGAGAAGAGAATCGGGATTGGGGAGGAGCTTTCGGTGTCTATCGTGGATTAACAGAAGCCCTGCCCTACCATCGCCTCTTCAACAGCCCCATTTCTGAAGGCGCCATCGTGGGCACGGCAGTAGGCTACGCCCTGTCGGGTGGACGTGTTGTGGCCGAACTTATGTACACCGATTTCATGGGAAGGGCCGGTGATGAGATCTTCAATCAAATGGCCAAATGGCAGTCGATGTCGGCCAATGTGCTACAAATGCCGATGGTGCTGCGCGTCTCGGTAGGGTCCAAGTACGGCGCCCAACACTCGCAAGATTGGACCTCGATGGTCGCACACGTCCCCGGCCTTAAGGTGATGTTCCCCGCCACACCCTACGATGCCAAAGGTATGCTCAACCTCGCCCTACGCGGCACCGACCCGGTGGTCTTCTTCGAAAGCCAGCGACTTTACTCCGAACCGGAAGTCCTGGTCGAGGAAGGCGTCCCCACCGGCTATTACGAAATCCCCTTGGGTGAGCCGGCCATCCGCCGCCGCGGCAGCGATGTGACACTTATCACCATCGGCGCCACCCTTTATCGAGCACTACAAGCCGCAGAAGAGCTGGAATCAAGCTACGGGGTTTCCGCCGAAGTGATCGACGTGCGCTTCATCAATCCTCTCAACTACGACCCCATCATCGAATCGGTCAAGAAAACGGGCAAGGTGCTGGTCGCATCAGACGCCTGCGAGCGTGGTTCCTTTGCCCACACGATTGCTTCCTACATCATGCAACTCGCTTTCGATTATCTAGACGGACCTGTGGCCGTGGTGGGTGCACGAAATTGGATCACGCCGGCAGCGGAACTGGAGGACATGTTCTTCCCTCAGTCAGAATGGATTATCGATACGCTGCACGAACGCATTTTGCCTCTCGCCGGCCACCAGCCAACGACCATACAAACCCCCGGTGAACTCCTACGACTCACCCGCCTTGGTGTCTAAACCCGATTCGTAGTGAGCGCTTCAGCGCTCATGCAACGGCGCTAAAGCGCCTACTACGAACCCTTCAAATCTGGGTTCCTCCTCCTTTGTATCAGGGCCGGCGATGTCAACATCACATCGCCGGCCCTGTCAATTGTCAACACAATCGTGATTTAGGCCAAGACTTGCAACTCCGCAGCTTCGGCCAGAAATGCCTCCACATTGGCTATGGGGATATCAACCATCATACGGTGAGAGGGCGCGATCACCAGGCCAGTGCCCTCAGGCGCCAGATCTCGAGCGCACTCGCGCACGCTGGCCCTGATTTCATCTGCTGTACCAAATGGCATGACAGACTGGGTGGATACCCCTCCGTAGTAGGCCAAATGATCTGCAAATGTTTCACGCAACCAGGTGTGATCAGTGACTTCAGGCTGGACCGGGTTAAAGACGGTGAGCCCCACTTCAACCAAATCGGGCATGATCTCGGCAATGTCGCCATCGGAGTGCATGATCACGGGCAGTCCCGCATGGCGGAAGGGAGCGAACATACGGGCCAGTCGCGGTTTGATAAGCTTGCGCCATTGCCGGGGTGAAAATAGCATATTCTGTTGGGCGCCATAATCATCACCGAAATAGCCACTATCCACACCCAATTCAATAAAGCGGTGAATCAGCACCAACTGGATTTCGACGATCCGCTCCATCAAGTCCTCGACGAAATCTGGATCTTTGATCATATCGACATTAAGGGTCTCAAAGCCGCGCAAAGACCAGGCGCGCTCGTACAGACAAAATCCGAAATTGGGGGCAATAAAATGCTCGCCATTGTCAGCATCTATGATGCGGGCGGCATTGTCCAGCAGACCGGAGGCATGGGGATCAGGCCATTGCATGCTATCCAGATCTTTGGTCTTTGCCAGCGGCGCATCCTTCGGCCAGTAACCTTCGATCACGGTATCCCAACCGACGCCCCACCAGTCGTAGCGAGCCAGACCATCCTCGCTGAGATAGCTCTCATGGTTCAAGTCGACTCGAATCATATGGTTATCCAGACGAGCCGGTAATTCCTGTGCAGTCACGCCAAAATGTTCACACAGGATTTCACCCATCTCATCGGTGTAATTGATTTGGGTGGGGATTCGGTCTACAGGTTGATGTGTCAACGCTCGTCGCATACGCTCTTTATGAGATAGGATCATAGTGAATTCTGAAGGGTGTGTCCTAGCAGCTTGTCGGAAAAAGAATAATGGGACGTAGATTTCGCAGATTGAAATGAAAAATCAGCGTTTATCTGCGTTCTATCAAATGAGAGATCGACTTTTCCGACAGCCTGCTAGAAACCATATATCAGTGGAGCCAACACAACCGCCACGGTGCCGACAATGATCGTCAGGGGTAGGCCGAGCTTTGCAAAGTCCATGAACTTGTATCCGCCCGGCCCCTGAACCATGAGGTTGGTCTGGTAACCGGCGGGGTTGATGAAGGCGTATGAGGTGCCCAGCATAAGAATGACGACAAATGGTATGGGGTTCACGCCCAGGCTGCTCGTCAAGGAGACCACAACCGGGAACATGAATGCCGCTGCAGCCGCATTGGTGATGACGTTGGTCATAATCACTGAACCCAGAAAGACCAGCACCAACGCCACATAAGGGCTGGCGCTGCCCAATGTCGTCAAACCATCGGCAATAAGCTGGGTAAGACCGCTCTCGGTCACGGCTGCGCCCAGACCAATAGCTGCTCCCAAAACAACCAGTGTCTTCCAATCGACGCTGCGCCAGGCGCGATCGATGGTCAGGCAACCTGTTATGAGCATTGCCCCTGCGCCCAATAAGGCGGCGTTTAGCATGCTCATAACGCCAAAGGCAGCGAGCAGAATCATGCCCAGAGTTATTACTGTAGCAGCGACTGCTCGGCTCGTCCTCTGGATGCGATACCCGCGCAGTCTGCGCACGACGAGGAAGTTCTCCTCCAGGTGGTTGTCGTAAAAGAAAGAATCGGTCACTTCAAGCACGGCGGTGTCGCCGGCTTCGATGACAAGGTCAGAGAGGGGCGTGTCTGGAGCCTGTCCCTGGCGCGAGACGGCCACCAACATGTACTCAATGGGGTCATCGCGCAGGGGCAGATCAGAGACACGATGCCCCACGGCGACGCTGCCTTTCGACACGATAACTTCTACCAGACGATGTGTATAGCGAGATGTCTCCATGGGCGTGGGCTTGATGGCAGGGATCAGACGAATGGCTGTCCACAGAAAGGGCAGGGAGTCGATGTCAGATACAAACACCAGGCGATCCCCAGCTTGTAATGCCAGCGACGGATCAGCCTTCACTTCAGCCCCTTGGCGTTTCACGGACGCCAGCTCAAAACCCTCAGGCTGGGCGAACCCTGCTTGCTCGAGCGTTTTAGCGACCATGGCGCCCTCTGCATCGACGACCAACTCGACCCGGTACAACCTGCGGATTGCCTCTTCGTCGGCCTTGACTCGGTAATCGGGCAGCAGCCTGGTGGCAAGGAAAACGAAACCGATGCCCACAATTGCGGCAGGCAGGCCTACAGGCGTGGGGAAAAAGATGTTCAACTGCTGGCCAAATGTTTCCAGCATTAAACCGGCGATGATCAAATTAGTGCTGGTGCCGATCAGCGTCGACGCCCCCCCCAGGATGGAAGCAAAGCTGAGGGGTATCAGCAGTTTGGAAGCTGCCAAACCGGCGGACTGGCTGATGTCGCGTATCACCGGGATCATCATGGCGACCAGGGGTGTGTTGTTAAGGAAGGCGCTGCCTACGGCAGTTGGCGGCAGTATCTTGGTCTGGGCTTCACGCAAAGATTTGGGCAGACCGATGAAGCGATCTGTCAGCAGGGTGATGGCGCCGGTGCTGTACATACCGGCGGCGATGACGAAAAGGATGCCCACAGTAGCAACGCCAATGTTGGCAAAGCCGCTGAGCAGGTCGGCGGTTGGGGCAAGCCCCAGCGTCATGGCCACGGTTAACGTCCCCATAAATACCAGCCAGGTCGGCCACTTTTCCCAGATGAGTAATGCAAACATGATGGCAAGAATTCCGATCATCAGCCAGGTGTCTGTTGTCACAGTCTATTGACTCCTATCACGTGCCTAGCAAGGTGTCCTGAATATATCGTTGAGTGCACTGAAAAAAACCTATTAACCGCAAAGGACGCAAAGATCGCAGAGGAAAACATAGGGTTTCACAGAGAATAGCGTGTTAAAGCCCCACTATTTTTGCTGTTGTCTCAGCCTTCACTGCTTGTTTAGACCTAATACCCGTGAATGAAGAATTAGGCAGATAGCACCACCGGGCAAGTTTCTGGGGGTGGGTATCTCCAGATGATTAACAATTCCTTTTCTAAATCACGTATTTGAGACTTGTGCTCTTTGCGTTTTCGTTTGAACTTCGACATTCTTACCTTGACCACCCTCGGATTGATACGAAAGCGGCGCGGTCGATCAATATCACAATCCGATATCAGGGCAAGTAAGTAAGCAAACCTGTCTTCCCTACGGTCTGGCTGATCGGCTGTCACCAGGGGAGCAGCAGTAATGATGTGCTGCAAGCTATCGAGAAAACTGATCAGGCAAGGGTCTTTGTCATGCTCTTCCGCATTTGCATGACCATCGATCTTTCTCCTGTGCCTTTGCCGGTGTAAGGAGCATAAGCTATATCCAACATAAGACGTACCGATAGCGCCATCAATGTCATCATCCGCATATGTGGAAATGCGCCTTGACCTGACCGTGATTTGGGCTTATCAAATTCCTCCTCGTTGCGTTTCGTGTCCGGCATCGTGCCAGTGGTTCCATCGAAAGCCACGCTTAGGAAACCGTGAAAATCAGGCGTAATCGGCCAGAACGAAGCGGTGAGTTTGTAAAAGAGCGACTGGAAAACCTTGTATCCCAAT
>PIVW01000319.1 GCA_003353825.1 Chloroflexota bacterium | reverse complement strand
TTGCTCTTGCGGGTTCATGATGACCTCTCTGATGATGTGATGTTTTTCAGAAAGGTTTGCTCATGAACCCGTTTCCGTCAAGTTTCGTCATACTCCAAGTTCAACTGCGGTGCTACCGGGGTATCGTTGTCATCAAAATTCGTCTGATTACAGATACCGTCAAAGCTGTCTGGTATGTCAACCCCTGAGATTCCAAAGAGCCGAAAATATTTTGAGCCATCTAACGATATGAATGTCGCGTTACCTGATCTCCGCCAATTCGATCTGAATCTCAATGGCCTCGAGCGCCCTCTCTGTTTGCAGAATCTCGCTGTGCAGATTCTGTCGAGTCTGACCATTGTCGGCAACAAAGTTTGCCAATTGTATTCGTGACGAATCTAGTACGCTCTGCAACTGCGATTGACGCTCACAGAGCAAGTGGAATTTCCATTCGTACATGGCACGCAACTGATCAATTTTCCTGGCCAAAAGGATTTCCTTTTCTTCAGCCTCCGTCGCCATGCCAGCACTGGCATCAGGATGATCTCTCATGTAGTTTTGTACCAGCACAAGTTCTTCTTCGGCAGCGTTCACCAACTCGGCCAAGGTAGCGGCGTCGTAGTGGCGATATTCATCTATCAAGTAGTCGTCCGGTTTTGGGGGACGAACACATTGTTCATCGATGGTGAAGATAGTGCCATTTTCCGATCTTAGATAGAGAATGGGGGTCGCGAAGCCTCGATCGTTGGGGTATGTGAGATAACAGGCGTTGCGTGCCAAAGTGATCGCTGTGTCGATCTGCCCTGCCCATCTACCTACCGTCAGTCGCTTGTAGAGTGTGTCGGCAAACTGGATCGCTACATCATCACGAATGGCATACTGCATGGCCACAACTGCTGGGATTCCTGCCTTCAAAATCGCCGGCGCTGTACCGATAAAACCCCGTCCCGTACTATTCTCGTCAACTTGCGCCCCCTGACATGCGTTGAGCACGACCAGTTTTAGAGCATTGAACGAACTGAATAAGGCTTGTAATTGGGTATCCTCCACCCACTCTTCATCCTCCTCTTCAACCACATCGTTCAGGCTGGAGTTAAACCGCAGGCTACCATGAGGCAGGCCATCGCTGCCTTCCCCAAAGTCTCCATGTCCTATAAAGTGCAGGATGCTGTATTCACCGGTAGCGAGTTTGTCAGCTACATCCACGATAGTGACCCGTTCCTTTAGGGTGTCGTATGGTATGCCCGCTTTGGTAAGGACGGTCGTAATTGTGGCTTCTTCTTCCCTGGTTTCCAGCCCCGACCCTTGGGGAATAACGATGAGCACGCGCGGTTTATCCACCACTGTCAGAGATTTGAGATCGCCGTAATCCAGGTTCAGGAGTTGGCGGGTGACCAATGTTTTGATCTGGGTGGCGAGAAACCCATCGTCCCACGACAAGAATTCCCACGGTAGCTCGGCCACCTCGACTGCTGCTTCATCAACATCCAGACGCAGACGCAGATACGTATCAGCCTGTGATTGCACCTGTTGCACGTAAACACTGCTAAAAAGGTCCCGAACATGTCCATGAAAGAGCGCTGCAAACAGGGTGTCACCCACGTCCCGGAAAAGTGTTTGGTCTGTGGTGAATGGTTCGTCACGGAGCTGTTCTAGTTTAGCAATAAACTCAGCCTCGTTCAAACCTGCCCAATCCAGTTCTCCGCTGACGAGATCACTCCCAGATGTTTGTGCCCTAACGACATAACTATCTGTGCCGGTCTGGAATATCTGTATATCAAGATCGATAAAGGTCGCGCTATTTTCGTTTGCCATGGGGGGAAGCTCCGCTGAGTAAGAGCCAGGCAACTACATACATTATGTCCCGACCGTTAGTATGGCAGGGTTGACGATGGGTTGATTGGAGAGGTCGTGAGTTTCCAAAAGGGCGGCAGTATCTGCCATTCAAAGCTATTCTACTGGTGAAATCGCGCAACGTCAATGCAAATGAAGTTGACAGGGGAACCCGGCAGCGCCTAGAATGCACCCTTTCATGATTCGGTACTATTGTAAAAAATGTCTGATTATCGAAGTCATCTAAGTGTCACCATTTGGGCTGCACTGCTTGTGCTGGCTTTGGGTTCGGTGCTGATCCTGCCGGAGCGCGTATTCTCGGCCGATCTGCTCGGGTCTCCACTTTCATTTACACTCTCGACTGATATTTTCGTAGCACTGGTTGCTTTGACCGTGATCTGTTCTGGCCTGGAAGCAGCGATCCGCACACATCCCCGGCAAGCAGTGTTGCACGACACCTATCGCTATTGGGGATTGCCGAGCGCAGTTGTCGTGGCGGCAGCGGCCGTATTGCCGGCAGCACCTTCCAATGCTTTATGGCTCGTGGCCCTGGCTTTTTCAGGATTGGTGCTGGCTGCTGCTGCTGTCGCTGAATACCACACGGTGGATGCTGACGATCCCCATTATCATAGCGCTCGCCTGGTTCTGAATATGCTGGCTTACACTTTGGCAGCGCTGGCCTTTGTGCTCGTTTATGGGGCACGCAGCCGTTCGTTGATATCTGCAACAGCTATAGGCATAATGGCGGGACTTTTGGCAATGGACCTCCTGCGAGAAGCCGATCGGCCACTGCGTCTGATATTGCTGTTCAGTGGAATCATCGCCTTGGCAATGGCGCAAAGCACCTGGGTTTTCAATTATTGGCCGTTTGCATCGATGCGGGTTGGGCTCGTTTTATTGGTTGAATTTTACCTCATTGTCGGCCTTGTTGGTCAGGAATTGATGGGACATTTGACCCGGCGCCGAGCTATAGAATACATTTTATTGGCGCTGGTGGCCATGGCATTGATGTTGTGGTTTCCTGTGTAATCGAATAGTAACCTTAAAGATACCGCGCAACCGTAACTTTAAGATAACCTGGTCGTCTGTATACTCAGCCAGGGTGTTGCTATGAGACCGGGTGGGAAGGGGGAACCCACCCTCATCTCGCACATCCTGGCATATTCTCTCACATTCAGCTTGGCGCCTGCGTTGGCTCCCTAGCTGGATCATCTCCAAGAGTATATTCAAGCGCAAAATCGCATTGGGACGAGTTGGGGGACGACTCTCAGTGTGTTTGCCGGGTATGCTCAACGTAGAGTTGTAGAGCCGGCTCAAACGAGCCGGCTCTACTTTTATACAAGAGCCGCTTGCCATGTTCTGATATGGCGCTTTTCGTGGATGGCAATCACGCGGAAGGCGCCGGCAACCGTCGTTTCGAATCCACCGGGATGGGGACCGGCTTTATCCCAGTCCAGGTCGCTAACTTGATCGAGTAAATCAAACGTGGCGATCCTACCGGCAATATAGTTGGCCATGAGGTCTTGCCAAGACCGATCGCGGAGGCGTTTAACCTCACGGTCATTGAATTTATCGAGGTTGAAGTCTGGAATCAGCGTAGACTTATCTTCGAGAAGATGCTGGATCACTCGAAAATGCCCTTGCTCCGCGGAAACCAGATGTGCCAGGCCATCTTTGAGTGTCCACTCGCCCTCAACCTGTGAACAAACCAAACCGCTGTCAGCACATTCATCGATAAAGGCAAGCACTCCCTGGTGGCTGCTTGCCAGGCGGTTTCGTAGTTTCTGGCGTTGGCCCATGGCAAATCCTCTTCTTAGCTTTTACCGGATCCTAATCGCCGACCAAAGCGCGCATGAAAAAGACCAGATTAGCCGGTCGCTCGGCCAGGCGACGCATGAAATAGGGGTACCATGACTGACCATAGGGAACATAGATGCGCATGCGATGGCCCTCGGCAACCAGGCGCTGCTGTTCGTCGCGCCGGATCCCGTAAAGGAACTGGATCTCCCACTGTTTGGGATCGATAGCCCGTGCAGCAGCATATTTTGCTAGGGCATCATAAACGCCATCATCATGTGAGCCAATGGCCAGGCACGCACCCTTGGCTTGAGCTTCCGGCTCCAACAACATCTGGCAGAGATCAATCAACTCTTGTTGGATGGTCGATCGCTCTTGCCAGGCGATGTTGTCGGGTTCATCGTAGGCGCCTTTTACCAAACGCAAGTCGGCAATACCGTCGTCCAGCAGAGCTTGAACATCAGATTTGCTGCGATAGAGATAGGACTGAATGACCGTGCCCACATTGTCGAACTCGGTGCGCAAGCGACGATAGATCTCCAGCGTGATATCTACAAGATATGATTCTTCGATATCAATCCGTACAAAACGATTGTGCTTGTGGGCCGCCGCCACAATTTGGCGTACATTTTGATAGCAGAATTCAGTGTCAATGTGTAGGCCCATGGCTGAGAGCTTGAGCGAGACACCACTTTGTAAATCTTTTTCATCGATCTCAGCAAGAATCGCCAGATACTCTTGGACATTGGCTTGTGCTGCTGCGCGTTCGCTTACATGTTCACCCAGGTAGTCTATTGTTGCCAGCAACCCCGCTTGATTGAGTTCCTCGATCGCTTGTATCGCTTCTTCTCGCCTTTCCCCGGCCACAAAACGCCGTGCAACTCGTCGCGAGATCGGAAAGCCGGTGACGAATCGCCGCATTTTACTACTCTGCGAAAATGCTATAAGGGTGTGTCGCAGCATACCGAAACCTTACCTAAACGATGTGATTAAAGATAACAGCGCCATCATGGTGGAAGTATAACAGGGCTACAAAGTCATGGCGAATGATGAAACTTGAATTATAGGTCCTCGTCAGCGATGATGGTAATCGTACCCTTTCTGATCTCGTATGTGCGACCACGCCATACAAAACGTCGCAGCACTGCCGAGCGTAACATCGCCAGCGGGTGAATGGCTATTAGCGCTGCCATAATAGCAAGTTGTCGAGTCAACGGCTGTCTCCAAAGATGGATGCTGTCAAGCCCTATCTGTTTCCATACTGTGTCGTTGACCCAATAGTATGACAGTGCCAGCGGGATAAACGCTGCCAACGTCGCCGATCCCCACAAGCCACTAACCCACGCAATTTGTGTCAACCCAACCAGAATGAGAAACAGAGGGTAAATCATGATCCAGGCCACGTACCACAGGCGTGCATCGTGGACACGGATGGTGACGAGTTGGCGTACTATAAAATCCAGTGCACCCGTCCACGTATAGTCGATGGGCACCGTGATCAGACAGTTCGGGACAAATTGGATCACGCCACCATCCCTTCTCACCGCCCGTGACAATGTGTGGTCATCGGAGAATGCATCTCTCCAGAGGCTTTCTACATCCAACCGTTTGGCGTCATCCGCTCGTATCGCCATAGCTCCCCCCCAGGCGCTTCCCAGTTGCGGTTGTGTCACCCCGGGCAGGCTGCTCTGCATCCACAGGCTGGCAACCCATTGGGCAGTGCTACCCGTTCGCGGTGTCAAAATACGAGCACCGGTTGTCAGCAATGCCTCACCCCGAACAAGTGGTGTGATCAAGCTGGAGATGAAGACAGGATCCGGTATGGTATCTGAATCGAGAAAGACAACAAAGTCTGCCTGATCCCGCCAGGCGGCGCCTATTCCCCCGACCATGTTGGCGATTTTCCCCGAAAAGCCCGCAGGTGGTGGAAAAGTCACCAACTCGCCCAGACGAGGTTTTTCTGTCAGCAACTCCTTGATAAGAGGGACCGCTGCATCTTGGTCATTGGCAACTACGAAATAAATCGTGTAATGTGCTGATTTTTGCCGGGTTAGTGCTTGCAAGAATGCCGAAAACTCAGGATCGACCCCTTTGCAAGGCGCGATGATGGCGATATTCCCCTCGCGTAGCATGGGGTCTGGCCCCTTCCTGCGGAGAAGACGCGTGGTCTTCCAGGCGATGGCGAGTACGACCAATCCGAGCATCCAGAACAGGAGCGAAAGCAGCACAACGATTAATTTGAAAAAGTGTCACCGGAGTGAATCGTCTGGGAATAACGCTGCGGCTGTGCCTTCTGCCCTCTGGCCATCCCATATTCATTGATACCCAAACATAGAACGAGGCTGCAACCCAGGCTGAACAGGATGGGCAGGGGCGCCAACTGCCATTGTCCGCTGAGAACGATGATGGTCAGCGTTGTCAGGGCATACATCAATGTGATTCCCTCCGGCAGTAGCACTCGCCAACTTATGCTGGCGGGTACGGCCTGTCGGCGTGGGCCGGTTCCTTGCTTGGGCGTTCTTTCGAAGTCACCACCCTCTTTCCAAAAACCCTCCCAGACTGCGCCTCCCATCATTGGTGAAAGACCCATCATAAGCAATGCCAGAATCGGCAGCACCCAAAGACGCCGCAATCCAATCCTGCCACCTATTTGTTGCTGCGAGAGTGCATACATCGCAAGGGGGGCCACCGAAAGTGACATGGAGATATAACCGATCATAGGTAGGGGGAGGGGACTGCCGGGGATCAATGCCATGGGCAGTGTAAGGATTAACAAGGCAAGCAGGGGAAGATGGGTGGCATAACCGCCCAAATGAGCCAATGCATAGAGGCGCTTCGGCAAGGAATGGTTGCTTCGCAGGATAGGAAGTGCCAGTTTTCGGAGTGTTTGCGCCGATCCTTTTGCCCACCGGCGTTGCTGACGTTTGAAACTTAAGATAAGTGGGGGCACTTCGGCCGGCGCTTCTACCCGATTGAGATAGGCGCCTCGCCACCCCGCTAGTTGAGCGCGATAGGAGAGGTCGAGATCCTCGGTGACGGTATCGCTGCTCCAACCACCGGCGGCCTCGATGGCACTTTTGCGCCAAATGCCACCACTACCATTGAAGTTTTGCAAGTATCCAGAAGCCGAACGGGCTTGCTGCTCGCTGACAAAATGCCCATCCAGCGCTAACCCCTGGGCAGCGGTGATGGG
>PIVW01000896.1 GCA_003353825.1 Chloroflexota bacterium | reverse complement strand
TCGAAATCATGTTACGTGATTTGAGACCCGATAAGTTCAACATTGCATTACCTCCAAAACTTTTCCCTGATTATACTACCACTACATATGGGTGCGCCACGCGAAATCCCAAAGAGCCCAAAAAGATACTGATATTGTGTAACGCGCATAATCCCGTTGGCAGGGTCTGGAGGGTCTGGACAGAGGCAGAGTTAGAGCAAGTAGCAGCGATCTGTGTGCGTCACGATGTCTTTGTAATCGCCGATGAAATCCATAGTGATTTTGCCTTTCCGCCTCATCCTTACTGTGAGGGGCGTGGGAAACATGAACCGGTTGAGAATCACAACTGTTGCCACATGTCTGAAGTCTACCTCGGCCAGCGTGGGACAATAGAGATTGACGATGGGACGTACAGTGGGGGCTTCCAACAAGGTCGCTTTGCTTGGAACTGAACCATGCCGAGATCTATTTTCTCTGTTTCACAGACTGGCCTCGATCGCCGCCAACAGACTGCGCTGCTGTGATTTCAGAAAGAAATGGTCGCCTTCGAACATGTGCAGGGCGAAGTGGCTGCGCGTGTACTGACCCCACTCACTCAACGCTTGTTGGCTTACGGTCTCATCCTGAAGGCCGCCGAAGGCCGTGATCGGACAGTCGAGCGGATCGTCTGCTGAGCACGTGTAGGTATCGGTGATCTGAAAATCGGCGCGCAGCACCGGCAGAAACAAAGCCTGCAGATCAGGGTCCTGAAATGTTGCCTCTAGCGTGCCACTGTATTTGTGGATCTCCCGCAGGAATTGCGCTTCGGACAGGTTGTAGATGGGTGGGCGGATATCGGCAAGGTGGGGAGCCCGCCGGGCCGCGACCAAGAGATGGGCCGGTGTAGGCAAAGCATGGTGACGCAGGTGCTGGGCCAACTCGAAGGCGATCGCGGCGCCCAGGCTATAGCCAAACAGGGCATACGGTTTGTCCAGATAGGGCGTGATCCCCGCCGTCAGGGCTGCGACCAATCTCTCCAGATCGGACATGGCCGGTTCTGAAAAGCGGCTCCCTCTTCCCGGCAGTTCAACCGCGCAGACCTCGAGTGAGGGCAAGCCAGCCGGCCAGGGGTGAAAGACCACGGCTGAGCCGCCGGCAAAGGGCAGGCAGAACAGGCGGACATCGGCCTCAGGGTTGGGGTAGCGGCGAATCCATTTCTGGTTTTTCTGAGATTGTGCCATAGCGGAAAGCTCTCTCTAATGCAGCCATTTGTAGGTGGCCTACTGGCGCTTTTGTGCATATTACGATACTGTATCCCTCTGCAAATGTAAAAAAAACATGTCGCGCTTCATCTGCCGCGGGCAACTTCTGTTCACTACGAGTTCGAAAAAATGGCGAACATCTGGCTAATATCAGATATCCATTGCGATTACAGTGTCAACTACCAGATCATCAAGAACTTAAGCCCGACTCTGTACCGGGAGGATGTCTTACTGCTCGCAGGCGACGTCGCACATCGCTATGCGCTCGTCATCGACGTCCTGTCGATCCTGCGCCAGAAATTCCGACAGATCTTCTTTGTTCCTGGCAACCATGATCTGTGGATCGTTGAAAATAAGTTCAGAGACTCGCTCGAGAAAGCATTATGGTTGAAGGAGGAGCTTCGTAAGATCGACGTTTGCATGGAACCATCTCTGATCGACGACGACTATTGCATCGTGC
>PIVW01000318.1 GCA_003353825.1 Chloroflexota bacterium | reverse complement strand
AATAAGACCATCGCATTCTTCCATGTGGGCGCTGTGAATGCTATGGAAAACACGCTAAGTAGTTGTACAATCTCTGCTGCTGGGGGTGACATTGACTTCCTCCGTGAACGTGGTTTTTGGTACTCACATTCTACGGATTTTGCCTTCGTCTCCCCAGTTTCTCTTCATCGTAAATGGCCAAAGTCGAGTTGGAGTACGTCTAACAAATGGTTTTTGGGATTAGCGATGCATCTGCCCTCCGATACCGGATTAGGATTCCGTTTTTGGTGATGTATGTTGCCTACTTTGCACTCTTCTTTGTGACGAGAAAGAAGGTTGAGCAAGGCTTTTTGGGTGAGCAAATGAAGTCCACATGAACTGAGGACATCCATGTGAACAACATCCTAGGCAAGCTGGACGTCGGTTCGCGCACAGAGGCGGCGGCATGGGCGCTGGACGCGGGGTTGGGGCGCTTTGCCCTCTGACCTGTGGAAATCCACAGGTGAAATACTGTGGTAATTACGGGTGACAGGGGGGGATTGATCTGCCATGATGGCGATGAGCGAATGCTCATAGCGTCCAACGCTTCTTCCCAGATTTCTCCCACGGAGTAACTATCATGTGTAGAATCGGTATTGTCTTGCTGTCAACATTGCTGGCAGCCCTGCTATTTGCTGGCGTTTCGATGGCTGCAGGGCCGCCTGATACTGAACCTGGTGATCTTGTCCTCGAACCCGTTGTCATGTCAAGCGACTGGAGCCTTGATGAGTTTGTACTTCTGGGATACAACGAAAAAATCTCGGTTGAACAGGTCAATGCGTATCTGGAACAGCTTAACGAAACCCAGATTGATGAATTGATCAATCTGATGGCTGAACAAGCTGAATTTGATCCAGAAATATTAAGAGCAGAAAGGCAGCAGAGCCTTGCGACAAAATTGAGTCCAACAGATGATTCTGAGCTAGACATTCAGGCAATGGCATACCCTGTTCCTTCTTTGTGGCGACAGAATATCGAACATAGAAACTGGCCAAATTGGTATTTAGGCAGGGCACGTGTGAATACACACTACGTAGATTACGAGTGCGAGAATGATTTCTGGTATGATCCAGATAAGGATTGAGTATTTCATTTCAATATGGATTACTCCATGAATCCAGACGGGCTAAGGTGGGGGTCGTACAGCGCGCGAGTACAAACTGCGTTTTGGATAGCATATAGAAACAATTTAAACGGTTTCTCCTCTGGATGGGATCATGCTAAACTCTGTATAGGAGACGGGGCCGTTACCGCGGCTGGAGGCGCAGACGCAGTGCACTGGTCTATTTACCTGTCACCAAACAATTAGGTCGTGCAATTTCAAATCTGCCATCTCGCAGGATGCATGTTGAGATATCTTGACATGCATCCTACTTGCAAGTGAAAAACCTATAAAGGCAAGAAAATGTCAGAAATGGTAATCGGCGCTTTAAACAGGAATGGCGTTAAATCCCTACTATCGCAAGTATTTTGGATCGCAATATTGATCACTTGTTGGTGTATCTGGAGCATAGCAGCATATCGAGTATTGTCCTTTTTGGCCAACCCCTGGCTGGACAACATGCCGTACATCCCGCCGGTCGGGCATTGGCAGCGCACAATGTTAGATTTCTGGCTGCACGGTGGTACGCATCTCGTCGTTGCCGCCCTTCTGGGCATCAACTTGTACCAATTCAAACAAAGTCTGGATAAGAACAGTAGTTTCGCAAAACCAGTGATATTCCACGCAGTCACCAGCATTGCCGGTATCCTTGGTCTACTCGCCCTCCTCATTTCGGCTGTCGCATTCGCGGCTAGCTCTGGGATCACGGATCACCTACCCCAGAACAACTACTGGGAAAAGTATAGCGATTATCGGGTTAGGATTCCATTTTTGGTGATCTTTCTTGTTTACTTCGCTCTCTTCTTTGTGACGAGAAAGAAGATTGAGCGATGGTTTTTTACTGTGAGTGAATGACGACCGAAGACACGGCAGGTTTCCATGTAGGCGGCGCTTTGGGCAAGCTAGTACACCACGGCGGAAATCCTTTAGCAGTTTAGGTGGTCAGAGGGCGACCGGTGTATGTCATTCTCTCCAACACCTTACCTCGCTGCAGTTGGCTGAACACTCGCTTGTACAGCGGACGCAGTTCTTCCGGTTCCACGTCATCCAATATCGTCCGCATTTGCGTGTCGCTAGGGATCACTTCTATTCCAAATACCTTCCGCAGGTCCTCCGGCGTTGCTCTGCGACCATCGAATGCCAACAACGACGGGTCTTTTAGAGAGAACATCGCCACGCCTGACATCAACGCGTCCACCAATGGTATCTTGATATTCTTGGGGCGCTTGTCCTTGATTTTCGCCATCCCCTGACATATGTGACCGATTAAACCGTCTGGGTTCTCTGGGATTTCGCGTGGTACGGATTTTTCCCACACTATATCTAGGCGCTTGACACAACCAGCCACTAGGTGTGGGGGAATCATCAACGGAAATTCGTGATCGTCACGCGAAGCCCCAAAGAGCCACCGTCTGCTGAAAGATGTTTGCGGTTCTTCATCGCCTTCCTGCCTTGTTTCTGAACGGTTTTAGTGCTCCATTTCTTTACGAAATCTCACGTGATTATACCACATCGTTTACTCCGGGAGCCGCTGACATAATGAGATTTTGACCGAGTTTGCAACACAGATAAAAAAACCACACATAACTATCTCAGTGGACTATTTCATTCGTATGACATCCCGGACTTGCCTCGCACCAACAATGACCGGGAGAGTGAGTTTCGCAAACTCAATCAGCACTTGTTGCGAACCACGGGCCAAAAAGGGGGCACTCGCTGCCTCATCCTGCGTTCAGGAGCCATTGTCAGATAGAATGCCAGGTTCTTGCTTTTCTAGCCAAAGACCGACTGCCTCCTCTCTCCCTCGTTTACTTTAACCTGATGCTACACATCTGTGGTCATGGCCGCGGGCCTTCATCCCCTGGTGGTGTGCGACTTTTTCCGTTTGGCGTTCTGACCATGATGCTGGCGCTTATCACGGGCGTTTTGCTCATTCTCGGCAGCCTGCTGCGCTTGGGCATCCTGGCCGATTTCTTCTCCCGACCGGTGTTGGCTGGCTTCATCGTCGGCGTGGCCATCACCATTGCAGTAGGACAATTGGACAAGCTATTGGGATACGAGGTGGAAGAATTGCGGTTTATCCCCGATATCCTCGTTATCAGCGCTAATTTCGGACAGGTCGATTGGCCTACACTGGCCGTCGGCCTTGTCAGCTTGGCGTTGTTATTTCTCCTGCACCGCTATACGCCCAAGATCCCCGCTGCCCTGACGGTTGTCTTGCTGGCAATCATACTCTCCTCACTCCTTGATTTCGAATCAATGGGCGTCCACATCGTGGGTGCTATCCCCGCCGGCCTGCCTGATTTTGGCCTGCCACAAGGCATCCAGCTGTCCGATATCTACGCGTTGCTACCGGGCGCCGCTGCTATCGCCCTTGTAGCCTTCGCCGAATCGGTGGCCGCCGCTCGCTCGTATGCCCTGAAGTACGATTATAAGATCAACCCCGACCAGGAATTGCTTGCCATCGACGCTTCGAATCTCGGGTCCGGGTTCAGCGGTGGCTTTGTTGTGGATGGCAGCGTCTCGCGCACGGCGGCAGCCGACAGCGCCGGGGGCTAAGTCGCAGATGGTTTCCATCATCATTGCTGTCATGGTGTTCATCACCATGCTTTTCCTCACGCCCTTGTTTCACAACTTGCCCGAAGCAACCCTGGGCGCCATCGTAATCCATGCCGTCTGGCATCTGATCAGCTGGAAAAAAATATCCGTTTATCGCCACATCACCAGTCTTGATTTCTGGACGGCGGTCGTTGCCCTGGTAGGCGTGCTCATGCTTGGTATCTTATAGGCCTTATACTTGCCATCGCTTTGGGATTGTTGGGCTTGCTGGCCGGCACCAAAAGCCGTACCACTTCCTTTCTGGGCAAGGTTCCCGACGAAAATGTCTACCGCGGTCTCGAACACTACCGCGATGGCGTGACCTATCCCGGCCTCCTCATCGTGCGCTTCGACGGATCATTGTTCTTCGCCAACGCCCCCGATTTTGCTGAGGAGATCCGCGAGGGGATCAAGTTGTTCGAGCCTAGGATCGTCCTGGTTGACGGCGAATCGATCAGTGATATCGATGCCATCGCCATTGCTACCTTCAGGGATCTCCATGCCGAATTACAGCGACTCGATATCGATCTACGTTTCGCCTCCATGAAGTCGCATGTCATGGAGATCGTCGAGCGCACCAGTGCCGTCGAGAACATCGGCGTCGAGCGCTTCTACGTCTCCATTCAGGCCGGTGTGGACGCGCATCTGGCCGAGCAGAAACCCTCGCTCGACGAGACTTAATCAGACCCCCCAAACGGTTATGTCATTTATTGGGTCATACGAGGACACCCGTGTCGTAATTGAACGCGCACGCACTGCTCTAGAGAATGCCATGGACGAACAGGGCATAGTGGTTCCCTTTCCGGGCCAGGCGCTCGATGTTTACATCGCACCAGAAATACCCTAGCTACATACGGCTTGCCGGTGTGTTTGGTTTACAAGTACCCACCATAGGACTATGGATTTTCCAAAAAATAATTGGATAATCTATTTCTTGGAAAATCCGTGAGCAACTCCAGAAAATACCGCCAGCTTGGGATAGTTATTTTTCTGGAGTTGCCTATGTCTGCTATACTGGCGATTCCCGCCGCTGCTAATGTGACGATTTTCTAACCAAGGAGCGTAACAAATGGCTGAAGCGAAAAAACGGATACATGTCGTGATTAATCCGGCATCGGGAAAAGATAAACCCATCCTCAACGTGCTCAATCATGTCTTTCACCAGCACGCTATCGAATGGAGTGTTTCTGTAACACAGAAGTATGGGGATGCGACTGCACTTGCGCGGCAAGCTGCTACAAAAGGCTATGATATCGTCTGTGGCTATGGCGGTGACGGCACTCAGATGGAGGTTGCCAACGGCTTGATGGGCAGCGACATCCCTATGGCGATTCTACCCGGGGGTACAGGTAACGCCATGGCTTTTGAATTGAATATCCCGCGCGATCTGAGACAGGCGGCGCAATTGATCGTCGCTAGCAAGAAGCGCCGTACCATTGATCTGGCCCGCATAGGAGAGAGGGTCTTTATGCTGCGCACATACACCGGCAAGCAAGCGGAGGATGCTGCCAGCCGGGAGATGAAGGACAAATACGGGAATTTGGCTTATGTGGCTGAAGGTCTCAAAATTCTGCGCCATCCCCCTGAGGCGCACTACCATGCCACCATTGATGGGGAGGAGTTCAAGGGAAAGGCGATGATTTGTTACGTTTTCAACGCCGGTGCCAGCGGCGGCGTTGCCTTGCCTGGCATTGCGGATGTCGACGTCAGTGATGGCCTATTGGATTTCTTCGTGATCAGCAAGGGAGTCAAACCATTGCGCGCCGTCTCACACTATGTGCTCAAAGTTGGCAATTCGCAGGCAGGCGTTTATCGATGGCAGGGACGTGAGATCATGATTGAGGCTGACCCTCCCCAGAATGTATGGATCGATGGCGAGACATACGGTCAAACTCCCGTAACAGTACAGGTCATCCCCCAGGCGCTGCAGGTCGTAGTGCCGTAGACCAAGAAGTTACACGCACGCAGAAATACCTCCTTGATGATCTAGACGATGCGCCTTTTCTGGCCAACGTTTCAGTCATATACAGTGCGTCCCACCTGGACGCCAGTCCATCCCCAACCTTCACTCAATTCAGGAGAACACCATGAGTACTCTGATCGCCATTACCTATGACGATGAAAAAACCGGGCTCGCAGCCTTCGATGCTTTGGGCGATATGCAGAAACAGCAGATCCTCGAACTCGAAGATGCTGCCTTCGCCACCAAAGACCAGAACGGCAAGGTCAAGGTTACCGATACACTGGAGAAGCAGTATACTGGCATGTCGACGACCTGGGGCTTTTTCTGGGGCTTTCTGATCGGTCTGATCTTCGGTGGCCCCCTTTTCTGGGGTCTGTTTACGGCTCTGTTCTCACGTATCCTTGCCAAACGTAGGGACGTGGGCATCGACAATGATTTCATGAAAGAAGTCAGCGATAAGCTGCAACCTGGTGGCTCCGCCATCTTTATCCTTGTCATCAAGGCCACCAAAGATAAAGTCATTGCCGAACTGCAAAAGTATGGCGGACATGTTGCCAGCACCTCCCTGTCCGAAGAGGATGAGGCAGCCCTGAAAGAGGCTTTGGAGCATCCCGAGGTCAAGGCTGGCGCTGAAGATCACCTTGATCTGGACGATGCATCAAGTGACGACAGCTAGGTACGAAAGCTGAAATTAGAGATTGCTGGATTTGAGATTTGATGTGTGATTCAGTTTCCACTTAAATTAACATAAGTTCGTAACACTCATTGCAGGAGAATGTATCATGACAGACAACAAACCCCAGGCTGAATCTGCCGCCGAAGCCGCAGCATCTATGATGGAAGCAGAAGGTGATGAGCTCGTCGACGAGGGTCTCGATACCCTTGATGTGGCCGAAGAGGTCGCGTCGGTGGCTATGGAAGAAGCGATGGCCGGCGCCGCCGATCTCACTCGTGCTGTAGACGCCGAAATCGTGGCCGGCCGCCTGTCGACGCTAGCTGATGTTGTGGCCGACGCTGGTGTCAACGATCTCGCAGAAGGCGCCGAAATGCTGATGGCCTCCGACGATATCGAGGTGATGAGTGCGGCCGTTGGTCTGCTAAGTTTGGGCGATCTGGATAAAGGTTTGGAACTGG
>PIVW01000895.1 GCA_003353825.1 Chloroflexota bacterium | reverse complement strand
GAACCGAATGGAATTCGTCACTGAAACTACGAAGGCTCTTTAGGGCCCGGCCCCTCAGGGCCTGGTTTGCCAGCACGCGAGCGCCTGAGGGCGAGAGCGCCCAACCAAGGGCGCATTGTACTGTACGCTCGGCATGGGCGATATCTAGGGGGTGAACGACCCCTGCGGACGTTGGTCCGACGAACCGCTAGCGGAAGGCAACTGCGTGAGTGCCAACGAGAAACTTAAACGAACCGCCGATACGGACCTGCATGTGCGGTGGTTGTGAACGAGCAATTATCGTAGTCGTCTTAGCCCCCGAATTTGTATGCCGACTGCAACCATGCGAGAACTTCGCCATCTACATCACCCGGCGAGTGCAATGCCACTTTATGTGTAATCGAATCGCTCCCAAAGTTCGTCGCTTCTTCCAAGCGCTTGGTGGGGCTATGCCCGGGCAGTTTGAGACCCAGGTCGACGCGTGAGCGAGCGGAGGGTTGAATTAGTGCAAACTGCTGTTTACGTGAGAATGCGACATAAGTCTTGCGTGGGGCTTCTTCGATATCATCGCCCAACTGGTTAATCTCAACCAGAAGCCGGTCGTAAATGGGGCGTAATCCAGACTTGCCCCCGCTGTACTGGCTGTCAATGACATCCATTTCACTTTCATGTTCCTTGGGGCGGAATCGTAACGCCGACCAAGTATCATCAATCGAAATCTGCCGAGCAGGGCGCCATCCTGCTTGATCAAGGATGTCCCATCCTTTGTCGCGCGTGATATCTGTTGGCACCCCGGATGAGCGCTTGGGATAGCTGATCCATAACAGGCCACCAGCTCTGACGCAAGCCAGCGCTGTCGGCACATATGCCACCATTTCTTCGACGGTAGCGACGAACAGATGGACGCAATTAACCGCCGTCTTGGGGTTGTGTACGATTTCGACATTTGGCGGTAAAGGGCTAACTAACTCGACATAATGTTTGGGTGCATTGAGGACGGCCATTTGACTGTCAGGTCGGATCTGAAGTTTCTTGGCGAGGGTGCTCTCTGGCATGTTCAGGTCTCCATGTTAGTTGATGGCAATGCGGATCTCCTCGAAACCCAGACTGCGCAAGTGATTTTCAAAATAGATCTTACCAAATTGACTTGCCAGATCGAGAATACCCGCTTCCAAGGCGCCTTGCTCTATCAAGGATTTCGCCTCGGCCAAGGTCTCGCTCTGCAATTCCGGGCTGTTGCCAACAAAGAAGGAGCGCTCGTAGGACAGCACCCTCGAGTTCTCGAAATCAATGCTGCTGGAGAGGATTTCAGGCGCAGGCAGATGCAGTTGTACGCGAGTGCCATCACTCCACAGGTCTTCTTCCTGCAGCCTGCTCAGATCAAATCCTGCCTTCACATCGCCGTAAACCAACATGAGAATCTCTTCATGGCCTCCCAGGTTTAGGCGGATGTCATCGGGTATACGTTCGTTTGATACATCGACGACCATAGGCAGTTGTATCGTTGCCAGTTCGGCCAGGGGGTGAAGGCTACGAACGGTGACGACCGGTGGGCGGGGTGTCGGGCTGGGAGTAGGCGGCGTGGGACCACCCAATGTTTCGGGAAGATACCTGCGGGCGATAAAGGCTATGACGATGATTAGTAGAAGGACACCTACGAAACGACGCGTGCTGCGGTTTTTAGGCTGTCCCGGATCCGGGCT
>PIVW01000317.1 GCA_003353825.1 Chloroflexota bacterium | reverse complement strand
CAGATCGAGATCGTACTCGCGCTCGAGACGTTCTTGAATGATCTCCATGTGGAACAAGCCCAGGAAGCCACAGCGGAATCCAAACCCCAAGGCCTGAGAGGTCTCGGGTTGATACATCAGGGCGGCATCGTTCAATTGCAGCTTTTCCAAGGCGTCTCGCAGCCAGTTGTAGTCATCTGCCACTGCAGGATAGACACCGGCAAACACCATGGGCTTGAGGGGCGAAAAACCAGGTAAGGCACTGTCGGCAGGCTGTCTGACAGAGGTCAATGTATCGCCGACACGGCACTCTTGTACTGTCTTTAGGCCGGTCGCCACGTAGCCCACCTCACCCGCTTCCAGTATTTCTACCGGCACCATGCCCGGCGAAAACACGCCGATTTCCAAGGGATCGGTCTCGATATTCGTCGACATGAGGGTGAGCACTTCGCGCTTTTTCATGCGGCCATTTATAACCCGTACGTAGGCGATGACGCCTTTGTAGGCATCATAATGGCTATCAAAGATGAGCGCTTGAAGTGGTTTGTTGGGATCACCGCTCGGTGCCGGCACTTGCTCGATCACTGAATCCAGCACTGCGGCAACGTTGATACCATCCTTGGCAGACACCAGCGGAATATCGAGTGCATCAATCCCTATCAGATCTTCTAATTCCTGTGCGACTTCATCTGGGCGGGCGGAGATGAGATCGATTTTATTGATTACGGGGATGATCTCGAGGTCTTGCTCCATTGCCAGGTAGAGATTGGCCAATGTCTGTGCTTCCACTCCCTGGGAGGCATCGACAACGAGTAGTGCTCCTTCGCAAGCCTTGAGCGCTCGTGATACTTCGTAACCGAAGTCGACATGTCCAGGCGTATCGATGAGATTGAGTTCGTACGTCTCCCCATTTTCACTCTCATGGAACATACGTACGGCAGAAGCCTTGATGGTGACGCCTTTCTCGCGTTCCAGATCCATGCTATCGAGCATCTGTTCCTGCAGTTCTCGCTCACTGACGGTGTGCGTGATCTGCAAGAGCCGATCGGCCAGCGTAGATTTTCCATGATCGATATGGGCGATAATACAGAAGTTGCGAATGTTTTCGGTACGCATAGGAAGTCTTCTCAGGAAGTAGCACCAAATTGCTGTGGACGCCGAACATCAATTATACGAGGGGAGAGTACCACGGGCAAACACTGGCGAGTGGGTGTTTCAAAGGTCTCGATATTTGTCGCCATCTCGAACAAAAACCCCGGGGTCAACTGCGTCCGGGGCTAAAGACTGCATGAAAACGATGGTACTGATTTTGCTACGGTTGCACCATCACCGGAAGGAAGACCGGGTAGTTTGGTGTTGATGTGACGGTAGGGGTAGGCGTTTGTATCGGTGTCGTTGTTGGCGTTTGTGTAGGCGTAGTTGTGGGCGTTGGCGAAGGGGTATGTGTGGGTGTGTTTGTAGCGGTGGGCGTTGGCGAAGGGGTATGTGTGGGTGTGTTTGTAGCGGTAGGCGTTGGCGAAGGTGTCAGGATAGGTGGTGGCAGTTCCATCAACACTTCTAACCATGGGGCACAAGTTGCGCCACACTCACTTGCTTGCAACGTGTACTCCATGTTCGCACCGGCCTCTTCCGCTCGAAATACGAATCCATGGTTATTATCAGGATTTTCATACAGATCGGATATCTCGGAACTGAGGTCCCACATATACTCGGCGCCGCTCTCGTTGATAGTCACTTCATCCACCATATCATCACTTCGATCCACGTCGATTTCATCAGCACCTTGCTTGGCCCATAATGTGGCGATGTCCGAGTTGTCCCAGGTGACAGTGTCCTCGCTCCAGGGGCGTAGCAATCGATATGCCCGGACATTGATCCAACTTGGAGAACTACTATCGACGACGTTCATATGGAGATATGCCTTCAGTGCTTTAGCAGCAAAGGGCAGTGCGGGTGGCTCGAATTTCAAAGCCACATGCCATCGATTCGTGCTACGGATCATGATCTCGGCATCGTTACCGTTATTGGCGTCGGGAATCCAACTGTTTAGGGTTGCGTCTTCGATGCCATCATAACCATCGATACCAGGTCGTACAACCAACCACTCGCGGGTGGGGCCATTGACAAAATGCAGCAAGCCTTGTTCTGGGCCAGGTGACAGGAAATCAGGGCCGGCCCAGGCCAGATAGTTGCTGACGATGCCGGTGTCGTAGTCCTGAACTCCCCATGTGAAACCGATTTCGGCATTAGAGAGGAGATCGTCCCCAAATTCCCTCAGGGGAATGGCAGCTTCGACCAGCCAACCATCCTCATGAACACGGCTGATTACTTGCGTGCCCAGACGCCATCCGCCATTCAAGGTTGCCAGGCCATCGGGACTAAAAGTGTATACAAGGTCAGATAAACCCAGCGATTCGTCGAGATCGACATCAAAGGTGAAGCCAGCCATATCATCGGTATACCAATTTCGCGAATCACGTACGACCTCGTCGTCGATCACATAGAGAGCGATATACAGATAATCACTATCCCAAACGATACTCGACCAGGCGCTTAGATCTTCGGGTTCAGGGCGAAGTGAAGGCCAGGGATAGTCGGCCGTGTCTTTGTCTAACAGATGGCGCTCATAGGGTTTCCAATCATTGAGATCACCATCTACCACAGGTGGATCGAACTGCCAGGTGGCAGAGATTACTCGTTCTTCATTGATTATGGAGGCGGATTCTTCCGCCCTGTTGGGGGCCGCTAAACTGACAGCAGCCAGGGTGAAAAGCAGCAGTGATATCAGCAGCCATACGGCAATGCTACGCATAACGTTTATCGAGTCTCCTCATATAGGTTTTTCGGGGAGGAACTGTAGTGTAGCGTAAAAAGCGCAGTCAGGCTAAATTTCATCCCCTTCCTATTAATCAGCAAGCGCCTGGGCGATACCCCCCCCTAATGCACCAAGAATACCTGCAGCCAGCCAGGTACCTCCACAAATGAGTATAGAGAAGAAGAGGCTACCTCCCATAGTATCAACGGACATCAAGTTAATTCCCATATCGTTAAAGGCGGTGATTACACCTTCGGGCAGTAAGTGCAGGCTGGTGATCATATCGCCGGCCAGCTTGAAGCGAATGGGCGCAAGGGCCACATAAGCGATGCCGTCGATCACACCGGCTAAAATACCCGCACCCAGTCCCGCGGCCACGCCACCATTAACGGCGCCACCTCTGACGGCGATGCGGCCACCGGCGTATCCCCCCAGCGCCCAAGCCAACATACGCAGTGGCAGGGCTGCAAATCCGCAGATCGGAATCACACTGAGCACATTGAATGCTACCGCCAAAAAAGCACCCAACAAGCCACCGCGCAGTATTCCGCGAGCGATCATACATCCTCCAATGTCACTATCTGTATATTCATAAGACGGAGGGCAATCTACCATCCCCCTCTGTCGTTGTCAACGTTTCAGGCACCAGATTCAAACTCTGGCCTATAGCTGGCCTGTGCTATGTTGCCCACAAACTGTGGTAGATCGGGATGGCCGAGCATCTGTCTGACGGCGTGCGCCTCGCCTGTATGAAACCAATAATGATAAATGTTTCGCAATAGCTGGGTGCCGACGGTCTCAGGTAGAAGTTTGCCATACCATGTATTGTGCGTCGTGAGCGTCGGCGTCGAAAGGGTATCGAGATAGATGTCAGCCGCTTGGGTAACTCGCTGCCAGGTTTTCCACATATCGTCGAGAGGTGGGGTTGAGGCAGGTTTACCAAAGCCGACAAGATTATTGAGACCCGACACCACATTTTGGTTCTGAGCAGAAATCACCCAGTAACCATGTTCCTGGTTGGCAACATGGCCAATCATCCAACTGATACAGTTCATGGGCTCGAATCGATGGCGGGCGTCCTCATCTGAGACACCCTCAAGGCAGCGCACGAATTCGCTGCGGGCAAATCGTAATTGTGTTACCAAGGGATGCATGTACACTCCTCCTTAGGGATGAATCGCACGAATTATCGGCAAGTCGCACATTCAAAACGAGTTAGGGGTCGTTCGTAGTAGGCGCTTCAACGCCGTAACAGCTGCACAAGAGCGCTAGAGCGTTTACTACAAACTGCCTCCTTACTTATGCTACTTTGTATTAGTTGGGTGATAAAGCCGCCCAAATTGGCAAATGATCGCTGGCTTCAGTCGGTTCGACTTTGCCAGAATCGAGAACTGCCATGCCTTTGGTGAAGATAAAGTCAAGGGTAAAGCGCATGCCACTAGCAGTTACAGTATAGCCTACATCGCTGGTGGCCCAGGTAAAATCAATGTCACTAAACTTCTCTACCAGGCCAGGGATATCCAGAGGGTAAATCGTGTTGAAATCACCGCCAACGACGACATACGGGTCGTGGAGCTGGATATCCGCCAAGAGCGCGGTCACTTGTGCACGGCGTTGAGCCGGTGTCATCCAATAGGTTTCGGTATGAACGCTGTATGTGAGCACCTCAAGGGTGTCGATCAGGACAAGGGCCCGGGCGGCGATGCGCCGCTGATCGTTTTTGGGGTTCTCGTAGGGCAGGATAAGTTTGCTCGCTTCTATAAGCGGCCACCGAGATAGAATCGCATTCCCAAAATTTCTACCATGTTGGCTGTGAACAGATGCGGGGAAATAGACAAAATTCAAACCAATGGCCTGAGCGATCTGTTCGACACCCAGTTCATCCATCTCTTGCAGCAATAGAATATCAGCGCGGATCAATTCAGGCGTATTGCTGTACTCGGCAATCGCTGTCTCGATATGTTCCGAGAACTTGATATTCCAGGATACAACCTGGATGACACCGTCGAATTCGATGCTGCCTGTCCCATATTCGCCCACAAAGACAGGGCCGGTAGTCTCATCGTAGTTGGGGATCGAGCTACAGCCGGCCATGACCAGGATGAACAGTGTCAGATAAAAGGAGATCACTCTGCTGAACGAACGCATGGGCTGCTAATGTGGATCGAGGGGCTCTCTCGCATGTCCGGAACGCAAAATAAGCCGGCACAGATATGACTGTGCCGACCTATACGCTTTCCATCTACAAAGATCGATAACTTTCTGTCGATGCTGTCGCCGTTAGCACTTAGTTCATTGTGGCGTAAGTAGCTGTGCGTTTCGTAGTAGCCGATTCATCGCCGTGATAGGTACACACAAGCGCTAAAACGCTTACTACAAACTGCCTCTTTGCTTATGCCGCTTTGTACTAGCTTTCGTCAGCGTAACTGAGGGTTCGGCTCGTGTAATCGTCCAGGTCCTCGTCCTCATACCACTGCTTTTTGCGTCGCTTCTTGCTACTTTTACTGCGTTTACCACCCTGGCCTTCCTGAGCCCGCATCATCGCTAGTTCGAAAG
The DNA here is from genome assembly GCA_003353825.1 of Chloroflexota bacterium. The sequence continues at coordinate 1,471 of PIVW01000317.1, read as the reverse complement.
CTGTGAGTTCGGGGGTATCATCTTCCTCATCCAGCATTTCGATCTCATCATCTTCTTCGGGTTCCTGGACTGCTACAGGCTCTTTGACTTCAGATTCTGGCTCAGGCAAGACAGCACGCATCGAAAGATCGATCTGCCCTCGGCGGCGGTTGATTTTTAGGACCTCTGCATTCACTTCTCCGCCGACCTGGACCACGTCACTAGGATGATTCACATAGCCATGTGTCATTTCCTTGACGTGAACCATACCGTCATAACCAATGCCGATATCGACAAAGGCACCATACTCTGTAACACGTATCACCGTGCCCGTCACCACTTCTCCCGTTTTCAGATCACGGATGGTGCGCACATCAGGTGGAATGAGAGTCAGGCTGATCCGATTGCGGTTTTTATCCAGACTCTTGATCCACGCAGTCACCTGATCGCCCACGGTGAGTACATCTTTGGGCTTGCTGACACGTTTCTGCGAGATCTCTGAGACATGGACTAAGGCATCGGTACCTACACCAATATCGATAAAGGCGCCAAAATCTGCCAGTCGCTTTACCCGACCCTGCACTTCCTGCCCTACTGCAAGTTTACGCACGATCGTCTTGGGTGGAATAACCTTAATCTGTGGTTGTTGGTTTGCTCCTTTTGTTGCTTCAGACACGGTGAGACTCCTTAATCTCTTCAAGTTACGGCCTTTCCTCTTGATATTTGAGGTAGGCTAATCACAATCGATAATCTTATCGCCTCTACCCTGTCTGTGTCAAACTTACGCCCAGGGTCAAACTAATGCAATCATAACATCCAGTCCCCCCTAATTTGGTAACATTCTCAAATGGTAGAACTTGCTCGCTACGTCCAGCTTCAGTTATGATGGAGATGCAGTCGGGTGAAATCCACTGCCAACGGCGTCACCACTTATTACGCCGGCAGACACTACGAGTGGCAACTGGGCGAGCAATTTCCATCAGATCGACGTTCCGAGCAATGCTATTCTGCGATGTGGGTTGGCTGTTTGCGTAGTTTTTGGCCGGAAATTCCTCGCCCCTGCCCAAAATCGGCGTCCCAATCCGCAAGGGCAAGGAATTCCAAGCACACCAGCAGGCTGGATCGACTCATTCACGGCAGATAAAAGGCTGTGAACGGCCGATCTTGCAGGAATTGCTCGCCCTGGACGGCTGTGCAGCCATATTTGGAACTGCTGTCTCAAGTGCAGCAATTCCAAATATGGCTTTGTAATCGAGGCCACATACTGGGTTTTTGTACCGAAAACAGTGTAGATCACGTCTCTTCTTAACATAATCCGAATCTGACAGTAAAAATTCCTTGCTGAATATCTGGATTTTCACTGTGTCAGCCACCATGTGACCTAGTTTTGGCATCTAGCGACAGCTTTTGCGAAGAAATTGAACTCGAAAAGCCTAGAATCCTGAAAACTCTGGAAAAGTCTAAAACGCCTGTTCGCCCCCCTGGCTCTTTG
>PIVW01000316.1 GCA_003353825.1 Chloroflexota bacterium | reverse complement strand
GCTCTTGAGAAATATGGGGGGTTGTTGGCTGCCTTTACCCTGGCCATCTCTTATTGGCATCTCAGTTGGAGTCGTTTTGGGGTGCGGGCAATCCTTATCCCATTGTTTACCTCCCTCACCTTCTACTTCTTGTGGCGGGGTTTTCGCGCAGGTAAGCGGCTGGATTATGTGCTCGCCGGGATCTTGCTCGGGCTCAGTGCTTATACCTATCAGGCAGCGCGTATCATGCCTGTGATCGTGGTGCTGGGATTCATTTTTCTGGCGATTTCACGACCCCGCCATCGCCCCACACGTACAGATGTGGTCAACTTGTTCATCGTCGGGGGAGCGGCCTTTCTGATCTTCCTACCCCTAGGCGCTTATTTTGTGACCCATCCTGGCAGCTTTGGGGAGCGCATCAACCAGACCTGGGCGGTGGATGCAGGGCAAGGGTCGGAGGCTGTTTTTGCTGTGATGTGGGAACGGATGAAAGGACTGGCCATGATCCTTGTGAGCAGTGGCGAAGACAAAGCTCTCTACTATCTGGTCGGGCGGCCGATACTGGACGTGGGCATCGCCATTCTGTTCGGGTTAGGTTTGGTGCTGGGGATGTGGCGTCTTAAAAAACCCAATTACCAATTCATGTTTGCCTGGCTGATATTCATGAGCACGCCGGCGATATTGGCCGAAGGGCGGGCGACGAAGCGTGCGATTGGCATCCTTCCTGTGGTCATCCTCTTTACCGTCATTGGCGCGCTCGTACCTTGGGATAGGATCAGTGGGTGGGCGAAAGAACAGCAGAACACGATATCTAATATCATCAAATACGGCTATCTGGCATTGCTCGTTCTCCTCTTCGTCTCCAGTGGTTTTGCCACCTATCGTACATACTTCGTCGACTGGGGTCAGGGTCCTGATCTGTTCACACATTTCGAAACCGGTCTATCTCAGATCGGGCAGTACGCGCACACATTGCCTGATGATGAGATCGTTTATGTTTCTCCGGTACCGGTGGATCACCCCAGCGTCATCTTTGGCGCCCAGGGCCGGCCGGGAATGCGTCGTTACAATGGTGCGGCCTGTATGGTGACCCCGGCCGAAATAGGTGGGAACACCACATACATTATTATTCCGGGCGATGGTGGTGCCCCGAACAGTCTCGAACATCTGGCCTCTTACTTCCCGCAAGGCGGAATTGTGGAACAAGGTCCGTTACATTATGGAGAATCTTATTTCCTAGCCTATCGTGTGCCGGCGGGCAGCGAGTCAGGCATGGCGCCGCAGCACATGGTATCGGCCAATTGGGACAATGCCATTGAACTGAACGGCTACGATCTAGAATCGCAGACTTACAGCCCCGGTGACACCATCCACCTAACGACCTATTTCCAGGCCCTATCTGAGATGGCGTCAGATTATACCCTGTCGGTACAACTCCTGGGAGAGCACAATCCGACCAGCAACGGTCCTTTGTGGGCGCAATTTGATGGCGAGCCTTGCCAGCGATATTATCCCACCTCCGCTTGGATCGAGGATGATATCCTCCGGGAGCACATTGCCCTCACGATCCCCCCTGAAACACCGCCGGGTTCTTATGATCTCCACATAGGATTTTATCAGTGGCCTTCGCTTGAACGTTTACAACTCCAGCAGAGTGGCGATTCCCTGTTGTTGACGCCGATCTCGGTTGACGCAACTGACTCGAGGTGACGGTCACTCAGGCAGAGAGAACGACTTTGCTGAAGCAATTGGAAGTTCAGGCTTGTAATGTCGGCTACAATGAACCCGGTTATTGACCGGTCTTCGACCAGTGCGTTATGATTAGCAGAATCGAACCTTCGTACCAAGGCGGTACGTCAGCATACCTCTGTTCTCGAGAATCACACCAAATAGGAGGAAGTCCATGTTTCGTGTACGTCCGTATTTTGCACTGAGTCTAATCATTATCGTTGTTGGGCTGGTTCTGGTGGGATGTGCAGGCGCCTGCAGCCCCCGAACCTGCTGAGGAGGTGTCCGAACCCGTTGTCGAAGAACCCGCCGCAGAGCCGGAGGAAGCAGTTGCCGGTGGCGCTCTCACGATTGGGCTTGCGATCGAACCGGTGTCTCTGGATCCAGCCGCAGGATTGTATCTCCATGAACATCTCGTTCTCATGAATCTGTACGATCCTCTGCTGCGCGCGGATCAGGAAGGCAACCTCCATCCAGGTCTTGCGACTGCATGGGAACAGAGCGAAGATGGCACCGAATTTACTTTTACGCTACGTGACGATGTGACCTTCCATGATGGCACACCCTTCGGCGCGGAAGCTGTTAAGGCGAATTTCGACCGCATCGCCGCTGGCGATTTCGGTTGGGCCTCCGCCCCCACCGTGCTCGCAGGCTACACCAGCTCTGAGGTAGTTGACGACACTACCTTGAAAGTGACTTTCGAAATACCCAAGCCCACCTTCCTGATCGATCTCAGCCGCTATTGGATGGGCATTCCCTCGCCAACCGCTGTTGAGGCGCAGGGCGATGGGTATGGCCAAAACCCGGTCGGTACCGGCCCCTTCGTGTTCGATGAGTGGGCTGCGCAGGATCACCTTACCCTGACGCGCACCCCTGACTATAATGTCGCTGCTGAGTTTGCCAGCCACGACGGCCCGGCGCTTTTGGATGAGATCACGTTCCGTTTCTTGCCCGAAGCCGCCACTCGCTTGACCGCCCTGCAAACCGGTGAGGTTCAGGTGGCTGAAGAACCATCGGGATTGGAAGTACAACCCCTGGTCGAGACCGGTGATTTTGTGCTCGGACAGTATCCTGCACCCGGCATGCCATCGCACATGATGATCAACGTCGAGAAATCTCCGACCGATGATATCCGTGTGCGCCAGGCGATGATCCACGCTATCAACCAGCAGGAATTGGTGGATACAGCTTTCAGTGGTTTGATGTCGCCGGTCTACAGCGTCCTCTCCCCCTCCACCTGGGGTTATAACGAGGAAGCTGCCGCCCTCTATCGCTACGATCTCGAAAAAGCCGCCGCCCTGCTGGATGAGGCAGGTTGGATCGATGATGGTGATGGCATTCGCGAAAAAGATGGCGAAACCCTAAAGGTCGTGTACCCTGCCATCCCCGCTTACGAAGAAGCCTTCATGGAGCTGGTAGCCGGCTATCTCAACCAAGTCGGATTTGAGGTCGAATTGATGACCATGGATGACGCCGGTGTCTTCGAATTCGGCAACGCCGGCAATCACAACTTCCTGAACATGGGCTGGATCAGCAGCGATCCCGCCGTGCTCGATATTGTATATAACTCGGCCAATATCGAGCAGGGTTCTTCCTTCACCCGCTATGTTGATGAAGAGTTGGACCAGGCGTTGGTCGGTGCTCAGAGTGAGCTAGATGACGAGGCTCGGAAGGCACTGTACGTTAAGGCCCAGCAGATCATCATGGACAATGCCCTGATCATGCCCTTACACACCTACAATCAGGTCATGCTCATGTCTGCAGAGGTCGATGGCTGGCGCTTTAATGCTGAAGGTTATCCCTGGCTCTACGAGGTCTCGGTATCCGAATAACGTAAAACGGTTCTCCTTCAAACGATATTCACGGACGCAGGCGATCTCGTCGCCTGCGTCCGACCTGTAGAGGCGAAAATGGGCAGTTACTTACGACGTCGCCTGTTCATGTCCATTCTGGTGCTGTTTGGCGTGTCAATGCTCACCTTTTCGATGATGCATCTGGTGCCCGGTGATCCGGTGACGGCAATGGCCGGGCGCCAGGCTGTCTCGGCCGAGACCATCGAACAACTACGCGAAGAGCTGGGGCTCAACGATCCCCTGCCTGTGCAGTACTGGAATTATATCAGCAAGGCGGTGCAGGGTGATTTGGGGCGATCCATCCGCAGCAAACGCCCGGTTACAGAGACGATTGCCGAGCAGCTTCCCGCCACCATGCAACTCGCGGTTGTCACCATCGTGCTGGCATCGATATTGGGATTTACCCTGGGCATCATCTCAGCCGTAAAACGGGGGACATGGATCGATTCACTGACTATGATCACAGCCATCAGTGGCATCTCCATCCCCCATTTCTGGCTGGGGCTGTTGTTGATACTCCTCTTCTCTGTGCAACTCAGGTTACTGCCGAGTGTCGCTTCCAGCGATGATTGGCGCGGCTTGATTCTCCCCGCCATCACGTTAGCGGTTGGGGAGGCTGCCATCATCACACGGTTGGTCAGAGCGAGCATGCTCGATGTGTTGGATCAGCGATATCTGACCGCCGCACGGGCACGAGGACTGCATGAACGAAACGTTATTTCGTACCATGGCATGCGCAATGCTTTGATCCCGGTCGTCACTGTCATCGCCTTGTAGATAACCTACTTGTTGGGCGGAGCGATTGTGGTCGAGTCGATCTTCGCCCGCCAGGGCCTGGGCAGGCTGGCTATCAAAGCTGTAAACGACCGCGATTTTCCCCCGATTCAGGGCGTCGTTCTTGTCACAGCCGTGATCTACGTCACCATCAATACGATCACCGACATCCTCTACGTCTACCTCGATCCTCGCATCCGCCTGCAATAGCGCTATGTCGCTCGAATTTAAAGATCGACGCACACACGTGCCCTTTTATCAACGTTTGCTGCAACAGCGTGATGCCACGGTTGGGCTGGTGTTGCTGCTTATTTTGGTATTTGCCGTCGTCGCCGCGCCCTTATTGACCTCAAAGGACCCGTTGGAGATCAATCCCAGCGCTCGCTTTCAACCCCCCAGTTGGGAAAATCCCATGGGCACGGATAACGTAGGCCACGATATCTACACACGATTTCTCTATGGTGGCCGGATTTCATTGCGGGTGGGACTCATCGCCACGACTCTCGGGGCTACTATCGGTATCGTGCTGGGCATTTTTGCCGGTTTTTATGGTGGCCGTATCGACGGTACGATATCCTGGGCTATCGAGGTGTTGCTGGCCTTCCCTGGCATCTTGCTGGCACTGGCTGTAATCGCCACACTCTACACAATGCACAGCACACATCCATACGCTGGATCCCGATCAGCCCCACGCCAGGGCGATGGTCGTCGTAGATGGCAGGATCGTTGCCATTGGCGATCATACCGTCATCCATGCATACCAGGACAAGGTACCAAATGTTTTAGATGCTCAAGGCGCCACGGTGATTCCTGGCTTTATCGATACGCACGTTCACTTCACGATTACGGGACTGGGATTGCTGGCGGTTGACCTATTTGCAGTGAACTCGATGGCCGAAGTGCTGGAGCAGATCGCCGCCGGTGCGGCCGAGCGGCCAGTTGATGGGCTGGTCGTGGCCTCGAAATTTCAGCCGGGGTTACTGCCGGAAGCTCGGTTTCCCACACCGCGTGAGTTAGATGACGCAGCATCAGGGCGTCCGGTTTATGTAATGGAAGCGGGTGGCCACTGGTCGGCGGTCAATCAAGCTGCGCTGGACTTACTCGACCTACATGATTCTGTCCCCGGCCAGCAGTATGACGAGACCGGCCGGTTCAACGGTATTCTCTGTGATGAAGCCAATACTATCGCTTTCACCAAGCTATGGCAGCGCTATGCCGATGCCATCGGTGTCGAGCGCGCCTTCGATGAGGCCGCGACAGAAGCGGTACGTGGCGGAGTGACCGCCCTCCACGCCCTGGATGATTTGCAAGATGTTCGAGCCTCGCTCTCTTACGGAGATCGTTTGCCCGTGCGCGTTGTGCCTTACACACAGAGCAAAGATGTGGCAGCCGTCAAGGCGCTGGGTGTGGGACAGATCGGCGGGGTTGTGGTCAGGTCATGGTGGACGGCGACTTCGGTCCCCACACAGCGGCGTTGCTCGAACCCTATGACGATGATCCGAGCACCACGGGCAAACTTTTTTACAGCGCTGCTGAATTAGACGCCTATGTGCTCGAGGCGCATGTGGCCGGGCTGCAAGTGGGATTGCATTGTGTCGGCAGTGCTGCCATCGAGCAATTGTTAAACGCGTACGAGGCCGCGCTCACGCAACATCCTCGCCCAGATCACCGGCATCGCATAGAGCATTTCGAATTACCCGCTCCCGGCCAGGCTGAGCGCGCCGAAGGGCTGGGACTTATCCTGGCCATGCAACCTTCATTCAATCATTCTTGGCCCCACCACAGCGAATATCCCGAGGTTGTGGGCGAGGAACGGGCCTTGCGAGTGGCCCGGTCAAAAGTGTGTTGGACGCAGGCCTTCATGTCGCCTATGGTTCAGATAGCCCAGTCACGCCGATGAATGGTTTGCTGTGGATGCACAGCGCTGTCAACCATTCCAATCCGGCTGAGCGTATATCAGCAGAACGGGCGTTGCGTTTGTGTACGGAAACGGGTAGTTGGTTTAGTTTCGAGGAACAGGATAAGGGGATGTTGGCAGTCGGGAAGTTGGGGGATTTCGTATTGCTGGATAGCGATCCGCTCGATACACCTTCGCAGAAGATCAAAGATATCGGTGTACTGAAAACGGTGGTGGGTGGGGTGGTTGTTTACGGGAGCTGAGTGCGTCGCACGACGCATAAAACCCTATGCAGGGGCGTTGTCTTTTACCTGGAGTCCACCAGCGATCATGATGCCGATCTGCGGTTATCTGATTAGCAGAGTTACCTCTTTGCCCGTGACATTTGCATTCAAGTTCTTCATTCAGCACTGCTGGCACAGCAGCTTCCTTCTCCAACGGCGCTCTCGCTTTTTCAATCTGAGTTCAGTCTATCCGCAGTAGCGCAAAAGTTACTACGGAGCACTATTCCAAATGAAAATCGGCGAATAATGCCACGGTTTCAGAAACAAAAAACCAGCCAAACTGGGGATAACGGTGCAGTATTCGCACGAG
>PIVW01000014.1 GCA_003353825.1 Chloroflexota bacterium | reverse complement strand
TAGAAATACTGCACACCTGCTGGAGTTCCAACCCCCCAGCGTCACTTGGCTCGAACAGCGGCAAAACCCTGATCAACCTTGGCGATTTACAGCACTTCAAGACCCGCAAGAACAGAAGACTTATAACGCCAACCTGGGCATGTACCATAGCTTGCAGGATGTACGGGGTTATGACTCGATCATCCCCAAGCAATACGCCCAGTACATGTCACAACTACAGACGCAAGGGGACCTGCTTTACAATCGTATCGGCCCCATCTATACGCCCAACTTCCCAGCTTTGGATGATCCACTTTTTGATCTATTAGGCGTCCGCTATGTGGTCACTACGCAAGAGATCCCCAACGATGGCTACGAGTTGGTTTATGATGACGAGATACATATCTATGAAAACGAGGGCGTGTTACCCCGTGCACTATTTGTGCCGGCAGCCATTGCAGCCACCAGGGAAGACATTTGGGAGACTTTGCGCGCCCAAGATATACGCCAAACCGTGGTACTCGAGACCGAAGAGCCCCTTCCTGTCCCGGTATTCGGCGACCTACGTGATGTCCGGGTCCATTCATATGGGTTGAGCGGTATCGATATCGAGGTGGATGTCGATGCGCCAGGTTGGCTGCTCCTTGCCGACGCTTATTTCCCCGGCTGGCGAGCCTATCTGCGCCCCCTGGATGCTGTAGATGAGGGGGAAGGCATCGGTGAGGCAGAGTTGCCTGTTTATCGGGCCAACGGCAATTTCCGGGCAGTGTACATCGATACACCGGGCTGGTATGGCGTACGCTTCCACTACACCCCCATGTCATTTAAGATCGGTCTTTATGCCAGTTTCCTGGCCGGCATGTTCTTGCTTTTGCTGGTAGGCTGGTGGGCCTGGGGTCGATATTATCGCGAGCAGTTGATGGGCGAGGGCGCCGATGTCAAACGGGTTGCCAAGAATTCGTTGGTCCCCATGGGCATGTCGTTGCTGAACAAGGTCATCGATTACGCCTTCGCCTTACTCTATCTACGCATCCTCAATCCTGCCGGCGTGGGCGCCTATACGTTCGCTGTGCAGTTTTATGGCATATTTGAGATCATTACCAGATTTGGCTTGGGCACATTGCTCACGCGCGAGGTAGCCAAGCGGCGGGACAGCGACAACGCCAATCAGTTCCTGGCCAATGTGGTGGCGCTGCGTGTGGGATTATGGCTGATCTCGTTGCCGATCATGGCCATTATTCTATTCTTTTATTGGCGGTCAGGCGCCATAGATCAGCAAACAATATTCGCGGTGGCGATATTTGCGCTGGCGCTCTTCCCTGCGAATCTCAGTGATGCTTTTTCGTCGACCTTTAATGCCTACGAGAAGATGGAATATCCGGCTGGTGTAGCCTCTTTCATCGCCCTGGCCAAAGTCGCATTGGGTGCATTGGTAATTCTGGTAGGTTGGGGATTTGTAGGCTTGGCTGCCGTCAGTTTGGTGATGAACACGGTGCAGGCGATCTGGCTTTATGTGTTGCTACGACAGCGCCTGTTGGTACCCCATCGCCATTTTGACTTCGTCATGCAGCGCTGGATGCTAGTCGAGGGCTGGCCCCTCATGCTTAATCACTTGTTAGCCACCGCTTTTTGGCGGATCGATATCCTCATTCTCACACCGGTGGTGGGTTTGTTTGGCGTGGGGCTGTACTCGGCGGCTTACAAATACATAGATGGGCTCAATGTCATTCCCAGTTATTTTACCCTCGCTGTCTTTCCTGTGATGTCCCGATTCGCTGCGGATGCGCCAGACAGGTTAGCACGCACTCACAGGTTGGCATTACGTTTGCTTACGATCATCGCCATTCCTGTCGCTATCTCCGTTTTTTTCCTGGCCCAACCTCTGATCCTGATTCTCGGTGGTAAGGATTATATCCCAGGCGCGGTGCTCTTGCTCAAAATCCTGGTGCTCAGTATTCCGATCGGGTTTATAAATTCGGTAACACATTACGTGCTGATAGCCATTGGCCGGCAACGATTTCTGACCTGGGTTTTTGTGTTTGGGGTTGGATTCAATACGGTGGGTAATCTCATATTCATCCCCAGGTATGGCGCGCCTGCCGCCGCGGTGGTCACCATTCTCTCAGAACTGACCCTCTTTTTCCCATTCTATTACGCTGTTCGCAAATATCTGGCCCCGGTACCTTGGATAAGCGTACTCTGGCGGCAGGCATTGGCCGGTCTGTTGATGGCTGCAACCTTTGTCTTGGTAGGGCCTTTCAGCCTGGTATTGGCTACGCTGCTGGCGGGGCTGGTCTATGGTGTTTCACTCATTGCCGTCGGTGCTCACAAAACCGAGGATATGGAGGCGGTATGGGACGCCTTGCCCTTGGGACGTTTCAGGCAGATGTTGCCCGGCCTTTGATGTTTAGAGTTAGCCCCGGTGTCTGCTAAAATGAGTTTATGGCGAACAAATCGAAACCCCGCATTTTGCTGATTGAAGATGAAGCTGATCTGCGTGATACCCTCAAGTTGAACCTCAAAGCCCAAGGGTATAAAGTTCTAACTGCGGCAGATGGTCCCGAGGGGCTGAGAAAAGCTCGATCAAAAGCACCCGATCTCATTGTATTGGATCTTATGCTCCCAGGCATGGATGGTCTGTCATTGGTGCGTTCGCTACGACAAGAGTCCGATGTGCCGGTGGTCATGCTCACCGCTCGCTCTTCCGAGATGGATAAGATCGTAGGGCTTGAGAGTGGCGCCGACGACTATATCACCAAGCCATTTAGTGTCGGCGAATTTCTGGCGAGAGTGAGAGCGCAGTTGCGACGGGCCCAACGTAATGGCGTGCGCGATGTCCTCGTCTCGGGCGGTCTGAAGCTGGATCTAGTGAGCCGCCGTGCCTGGCAGCAAGAGCAGGTACTTGATCTCAGCCCCAAAGAATTCAGCTTGCTGGCCGAGCTTATGCGACATGAGCATGCTGTCTTGAGTCGCGATCTGTTGCTGACGCGCGTGTGGGGATATGATTATATCGGTGATTCTCGTACGGTCGACGTGCATGTACGCTGGTTGCGGGAGAAAGTGGAGGCCGATCCCTCACGTCCGCAACTGATCCTGACTGTACGAGGTGTGGGATATCGCTTCGAGGGTGGGGTCGCGGTCGATACGGACGAGGAAGATGAGGATCTGGAATGAGCGCGTTTGGCTGGATACTATTTGTATTAGTCGCCCTGGTGGCGGTGTATTTTCTTTGGCGATGGCGTACCTCAGACAAGAACCACCGTGCCACCCAACATCGACTAATGCTGGCACGGGAACAAGCCTCGACTGCGGCTAAAGACACTGAGAATTTCTGTAGATATTTAGATAGCATTGCTCAGATCGAATCTCAGGCCATCTATTTAATTGACGATTCACGCATTGTGGTGTGGTTAAACGAAAGCGCAGCTTCATTTGGCATGTCTGCCGTCAAGGCGCCTGTTCCACTGAATCGCACCATTCAGAATTACGAAGTGTTGGAGTTGGTCGATTGGGCAATGGCTGATGACCTTGCACATGAACGTCAGTTTGGCGGTAATGGTAATGTTTTTCACGCGCAGGCAGTGCGCGTACACCTTGAACCGGCCCTGGTTGCCCTTGCAGTAGACGATGTGACCGAATTACAGCGTTTAGGGCGAGCGAGGCGAGATTTTGTGGCGAACATCTCTCACGATCTACGCACGCCTATTGCTGCTATTCAGGTTATGGCAGAGACACTCCTGGGCACGGCCTCGATCAGTGCAAAACGACAAAAGAATCTGCTACGGAGCATCTTGGATCAGTCTGCAACTTTGCAGCAACTTGCGCAGGAGCTACTGGATCTCAGCATGATTGAATCTGGGCGTATGCCTTTACGCCTTGTGGAAACTCCCATTGACGGGCTGATAGATCCGGTGGTGCGGCGTATGAGCAATCAGGCAGATCGCAAGGGCATTGTCGTGCGAGTAGATTTCGACCAAGATCTATCGGTTCTGGCAGATGCTGATAGCGTGCAAAGGGTATTGCAAAACCTGTTGCACAATGCCATCAAGTTTTCTGAAACCGAAGGGGTGATCACCATCCGGGCACAGGCGGATGGTGAAGATGCGCGTTTTGCCGTCGAGGATAACGGCCTCGGTATGGCACAAGAAGATGTGAATCGTATCTTCGAACGGTTTTTCAAGGCAGATCGCATGCGCAGCGGCAGCGGTACGGGATTGGGGCTGGCCATTGCCCGACATATCATCGAGGGGCACGGGGGCAGGATCTGGGTCGAGAGCGAACTCGGTAAGGGCGCGACCTTCTATTTCACGCTGTTGCGCGGTGGCGCCTAAAATAGCAGTAACCCTTTCGGAATTTGCGCGGTTCCCACTAGAAAGTCATGCTTCGATAGCACAATCACTACGCACCGCGCACCACGCACCACGTGTCATTACCGGATCACATCATTCCAATGGCAAGACAATCCAGCCTTCACTCGAGCCAGGAGGCAGTAGAGGAACTTGTCCATCTGGCACGACCCGTAGTGCTGTTCCTCTGATATCAGCCTCGTCCGGCCACGGAACAAGCTGCCAACTCAACAGCACGATGGCCTGATCATCCCATTCTATAGGGCGGAATTGCAACGGTTCGGATGCCTGAACCCATTGTTCTCCCGTTGGACCAACCAGGGCACTCTGGATTTGTAACCCTATCCAATCCTCTGGCGCAGGACCTTGAATGCGCCACACTTGCACAATGATCCCTTGCCCCTGCAATCCATCAGGGCGCAGCAGCAGTTGATCGAGCAACACCAGCCGTTCGTCAAATCGTATGGCGTGCGGGCCAGTGACAGCTTGCTGGCCTGTCACGATGTCGAGAACACCCCCCTCGATAACTGATGTTTCGATATCCTGTAAAGAGGCGATGTAGTCGGGTAGGGGCGCCGAATCACCCACGAGAATGGTAATGCTGCCACCTGCCGCCAGGGGCCAGGCCCAACGCGCGTCGAACCAGTGCAGGTCGGGGTTGGTGCTCGAGAAATATTCGCTGGTGGGAACCTGTTCGTGCAGAAACATAAAGGTGGGATGTTTGTAGAGGTCGGATGAAAGATAGACATCCCCTTCTGGTGAATTATCATCCATCCAGCGCCAGGCAGCCGTCATGTCAGCCTCGAAAGCCTCAGCCGTGGCAGAAGAGGGTCCCCACACCCTGAAATAGTCGTTAAATGTCAGACCGGCATGGAAGATCAGCGCTAATACAAACACGCCCATCGCCATAACCCTGGCGAGACCGGGACGCGCCTGCAAGCGACGGTTAATCCACATTACCAGTCCTGCCAAGGCAATGGCCGGGAAAAAATAAAGGCCGGGTATCACACCCAGCACCCTCGGTAACGTTGGGTAGCGGTCCACAGCAATAAATGCAGGTGCAGCCATCACGATCAACCAGATTAACAAGAAGCTGTAGACAGGATTTCGCCAGCGTTTGATACTGAGAATTACTCCCAGCAGAGCTAGAATCGCTGTAACAGGATCAAAAACCGCCCGACCAGGCAGATTGTAGAATTGTGCCTGATCTCCAGCACCCGGGGCGACAAACTGCAGCAGGTTGGCACTGGCTGCCCGTAGGATGGTGTCCAAAGTAGCGAGACTTAGGCCATCCCCAAAGACGGATATTTCACCTGCACGTTGCATGAAGCTGCCTGGATGGGTGAGAAAATAGTAACCTAGAGGAGCGAACAGCAGGGTGGCGACCCCAAACATGATGCCAAGTCCCACCAGAAGCTGTGACAGACCCGCCACGTGTTCTTGCTGGCGAACGCCAACGAGAGATATCAGAATCCACCCTCCGAAGAACAGGGCCAGCATGAGTGGTACAAGGCGACTGGCAGTATAGAAATGGGTTCCAAGGCCCATAAACAGGCCGCTGACAACATACCAGCGCCACTGCCTGCTATTCAAGGCACGCCACAAAGCCGCCATAGTCAGGGCTGTGGCTGTCGTCGTAAACACACCCCTGATACCAAAGCGTGAGAAATGGACGTGCCAGAAGGAGGTGCTGACATAGAACGCCGCCGCCAAAGGAATCAAATAGCGCCTCTGCATCCATGATCCAGGCTGTTGGGGCTGTTGTACTGGTGAGGGGCTGTCCACGAACATCTCATAGCCCAGCCACAGTGTTGCCAACGCCGTGGCTATTCCGGCCAAAACCGATGGCAGTCGCACCGCCAGAGGATTCACCCCAAACAGGTTGATACTCAAGGCCACAATGTACATGTGCAGACCTTCCCGCCCGAAATTCGCCGGGAAGAACACGCGGCCACGCCCCGCCAGCACATCGAGTGCATCTAATCCATCGGTGGCTTCATCGCCGAACAGCCCTGGTGGCATGTCGCCGATTTGCCACAAACGGAACAGAGCAGCCACAATAAGGATGAAGATGAGACTGCTCGTAAACCATCGGAGCCGTCGGACACTGCCCGTGCGTTTACTCATGAACTGCCATTTTAGGCTATCGTTCAGGGAACTGCGAAATCCGGCTATGGTTTCGCACCGACTTTCAACATCTTGGAAATAAGAAATGAGTCCACTGAAACAAGCCTATTAACCGCAAAGGACGCAGAGAGCGCAGAGGAAAACATAGGGTTTCACGAGGAACAGCACGTCTAAATCCCACCACGCACCACGCACCATGCACCACGCACCACGCACCACGCACCACGGTACGTGAAATCCACCATGAAAAAGCACTTCAAAACCTTTCTCAAAATCGCGGTCAGCGTCGGCCTTATCGCCATCCTGCTCACGCAGATAGATATCAGGGCCCTTGGCAACGATCTGGTTTCGGCCAATCGTTGGTGGCTCCTTGCTACCTTCTTGCTCTTTGCCTCGAGCATCCTGCTACGGGCCGAACGATGGAAGATCTTGCTGGATGCCCTGGGATTGATCGTTCCTTTCCGATTGCTCTCGCAATGGTATTTCATTGGCGCCTTCTTCAACACGCTACTTCCAACCGGGTTTGGTGGAGATGTGATACGCACTGTTTATCTCGCCCAATATACATCAGAGGCTGGAAGCGCGGCAGGCACAGTGATCCTGGATCGGTTTTTGGGCATACTGGTTTTGTTGGCACTTGGGGTCGTAGCCATTCCCTTTGCCGGGGACGAGATATCTATTTGGATCAGTGTATTCATCCTTGTCGTATTCTTCGCAGCTGCGGGGGGATTCTGGCTGTTGCGCCAGGAGCGCTGGGTACGTTGGATCCAGCAGCGCTTATTTGCATTGCTTCCGCTTGGGTTACGCACGCGTCTGCAGCATTTGAGCTGGATCAAACCGCTCTATGTTGCTCTGCAAGGCTATGATAGACGCACCCTGACCAAGGCCCTTTTTGCATCTTTAGTTTTCAATCTCGTCTGGATTCTTGTCAACGTCACCGCCGGTCTATCCTTAGGTGTCGAAGCCTCTCTAGTCGATTATCTTGTCTTTGTGCCATTGGTCTCACTGGCCCTTTTATTGCCTTCTTTCGGTGGCATTGGTGTGCGTGAATTGAGCTATGTTGGGCTATTTACCCAGATCGGAGTGCCCGCCGAGACAGCCTTTGCCATGTCTGTGATCATCTATGCTGTGACAGTGGCTACCGGTCTGATAGGCGGGCTAATGCTTCTTTTGCGCAGCGTACGTTCGCCAACCCGGCGACCCCATCCCCATACTCAACCGATCCCCAACTCTGTAGAAGTCGCCGATGACCCCTCTGGTCAAAATAACTATGTCTGATCCCAATCCAATCGCTATCTCAATCGTCATACCTCTTTATAACGAAGAGGAATCGATCGATGAACTTTACCGTCAGATAACAGAAGCGTTGCATGACTATGGCGCTACATATGAAGTGATCGTTATCGATGATGGTAGCACCGACGCAAGCTACGCTAAGCTCAAGGCCATATACGAACAGGACGATCACTGGCGAATCGTCCAGCTCCGACGCAATTTCGGCCAGACAGCTGGATTCGCCGCCGGCTTCGACCTCGCCCGAGGAGAGGTCGTGTTCACAATCGATGCTGATTTACAGAACGATCCGGCCGATATCCCTTTACTCATGGAAAAAATCAATGAGGGCTACGATATCGTCAGTGGCTGGCGTGTGGATCGTAAAGACACGTTTTTAAGTCGACGCCTTCCTTCCATCATCGCCAATCGCCTGATTTCTCGCAGTACGGGTGTGCATTTGCACGATTACGGCTGCTCGCTGAAGGCCTATCGCAGTGAGGTCGTCAAGAACACGCACTTATATGGTGAGTTGCACCGCTTTGTCCCGGCCGTGGCCAGTTGGATGGGGGTACGCGTGGCCGAGGTGCCGGTCAATCATCGCGCCAGGGAATTCGGCGCCTCCAAGTATGGGATCACCCGCACTTTTCGCGTGATCCTCGACCTGATCACTGTCTACTTCCTGCTCAGCTATGGCACCCGGCCCATCCATGTATTCGGCGGCATCGGCATGCTCTCCTCCTTTGCGGGCGTACTCATTGGCTTCTATCTCACGCTGGTGAAATTTATTGGGGGGCAAGATATCGGTAACCGGCCCTTGCTGATGTTATCTGTTCTGCTTATCATGATCGGTGTGCAGATGATCGCCATGGGTTTGCTGGGTGAGATGGTGGTACGCACGTACTACGAAAGCCAGAATAAGCCGATTTATTATGTACGTGAGCTGTTAGAGAAGTAACTACAACGTGTGATTTGGACTTAGCTTGCATGGACATACCTGTACGAATCCGTGTTGTGGCAGATACTCAGAGCAGGATGTTTGCCGAGATAGAGGCGTCTTGTCTACAATAGAGTGAGATTATACTAGGTATGATGGTTGGTCCGGTCCAACACAGTTAGGTAGAACGCGATTAACAGTCTTGTCGCTAAATATACTATGAATCTTGAATAACAAACCCCAGAGGATTTTCTCTGGGGTCGTTTTATGCAACAAAAACCATGGTTCTTACCCGATTCGTTCTAGCTGCTCAGCCAGATTCTCGTTGGCGTCTGCCGTCAGTTCATCCAGCGTGGCCGGAACTTCGGCGCCATCGACGATAGCAGCCATGGCTTCTTCTGCCATGTCACGTACGAAATCATATCCAGGGGTCGACGGCTCGAAATAACCGAACTACAGCAGGTCAAAGGCGGCCCGGTAGGCAGGATTGCTGGCGAAGTAATCATCCATGGTATGCTTCGACTATGGCTATTATCATACAATTCTGGGACGATGCACGGCAGTTGTGCTTGGCCGTAGTTAAGGAAACACGGCATTGGCTGTCAAGCGCGTACACGACCGCTCTACCCGAGTAGTAAACCCATGTTACAATAGGGGTTGATGGCTAACCCTCTCAGGACCACAACAGCTCATGCATGAAACGAT
Source organism: Chloroflexota bacterium (assembly GCA_003353825.1). Next base: position 20,655 of record PIVW01000014.1, on the reverse strand, counting down.
CTTGCAGCAAATTGACGATATCATTGCCAGTGCCCTGGCCGAGGATATCGGGGATGGCGATGTCACCTCGATGTATACGATCACCGCCGATGCCCGGCATGAAGGTCGTTTTCTGGCAAAAGCTTCTGGTGTTGTCGCCGGGCTGGTAGTTGCCGAACGCGTGTTTCGGGCCCTGCAACCGGATATCGAATTCGAATCCAGCGCGGCTGATGGCGATCGCGTCGAACGCGGTGAAGATCTTGCCTGGGTCCGGGGCAACGGGCGTGCCATACTCACCGGCGAACGTGTTGCTCTTAACTTCATGCAGCGTATGTCAGGCATCGCCACAGCCACACGCCGCTATGTCGATGCAGTCGCCGGCACGAACGCAGTCATCCTCGACACGCGTAAGACTATGCCTGGTTTACGGGTGCTGGATAAATGGGCGGTCGAGCTTGGCGGAGGGCAAAATCACCGCTTCGGCCTCTACGACATGGCCATGATCAAGGACAATCATATCGCAGCAGTGGGGGGGATCACGGCAGCAGTCGAGCGTATCCGCCAGGGAGATGTGCGCCACCGTCCTATCGAAGTGGAAGTGACAAACCTGGATGAATTAAAGGAAGCTCTGAAACTATCTGTAGACCGCATCATGTTGGATAATATGGATACAGAAACCATGCGACAAGCTGTGGCCCTGACATCAGGCAGAACACCCCTGGAAGCTTCAGGTAATGTCTCCTTGCAGACCGTAGCCGCCATTGCCGCCACAGGCGTCGATTACATCTCAGTCGGCTCGCTCACCCATTCAGTGATTGCCCTTGACATAAGTCTTGAACTTGGAACCATATCAACAGCTAAATGAAATACGAACCACGCACCAGGAGAGCATCCGTGTCCAACCCAACCCTCAACCGGACAACCATGACCGCAGACCAAATTTACGAAGATCTAAAAGCCAAACTCTATGATATCGTGCCTGATGTCGAGTTACGTATCAAAGCGGAGGTCGCGCATGAGGTCAACGAGCTCAAGATCGCACGCAATGCTGTGATTCTGGGGCACAACTATATGGAACCGACACTTTACAACTCCATCCCAGACTTCGTCGGAGATTCGCTGCAACTGAGCCGTCTGGCAGCGCAGACCGACAAGGATGTGATCGTCTTTTGCGGTGTGGAATTCATGGCAGAAACGGCCAAAATCCTGAACCCCGAAAAGACAGTGCTGATCCCATCCGACAAAGCGGGTTGTTCCCTTGCGGCCAGCATCACTGCCGAAGATGTACGCCGGATCAAGGCACGCTTTCCCGGAGTACCTGTTGTCACCTATGTCAATACCTATGCCGACGTGAAAGCCGAGTGCGATATCTGTTGTACTTCAGGCAACGCCACGGCCGTGGTGGAATCACTTGACGCTGACACCGTTATTTTTGTGCCAGATGAATACTTGGCCCGTAATGTCGCCCAGGAAACTGGTAAACACATCATCCTGCCCACCGTGGTGTCTCAGTCTAAGATCGAGTTTTCAACTGATGTTGATTATCAGATGGTCGGTTGGAATGGACGTTGCGAGGTACACGAGCAGTTTACCGTGCGGGATATCGAAAACGTTCGGGCTCAGTTTCCCGATGTCGCGATCCTCGCCCATCCCGAGTGTAGCCCCGAAGTCGTCGCTGCTTCTGATTTCGCCGGTAGCACCTCCGCCATGATCAATTACGTGCAGAAGACCGATGCCCCTCGTTACCTCATTCTTACCGAATGCGCCATGGGCGAGAACATCGCCGCCGAGAACCGTGACAAGGAGATGTTGGGTTTGTGCAGCGTACGTTGCCCGCACATGAACCAGATCACGTTGGAAGATACGCGCGACGCCCTCAAATTCATGCAGTATGAGATAACCGTTCCTGAACACATCCGCATGCGTGCACTTAAATCAGTGGAGAGAATGCTGGCAATTGGGTAACTCCCCCGACATGTCATTGCAAGTGAAGCGAAGCAAGCCCTAAGCCACTAAATCGCAGCCAAACCGCATGAGATCCTTCGCATTTGCTCAGGATAGCAGGACGGGTCTCATCTTCTGAGAGCAAACCATGTCTGACACCATTACAAGTGACGTTCTCATCATCGGCAGTGGCATCGCTGGCTGTACAGCCGCACTGGAACTAGCCGATGCCGGTATACACATAGTGCTAGTTACCCGAGCCAGCGAAGCGCGAGACTGCAACACCTACTATGCTCAGGGCGGTATCATTTATCGCGGGCGCGAAGACTCTCCCGCTGCACTGGCAGAAGATGTCATGCGCGCTGGCGCCGGCCACTGCAACCCTCAAGCTGTCAAACTCCTTGCCGAACAGGGCCCACAGGCTTTCGAGCGGATTTTGCTTGAGCGCGTGAATGTCGAATTTGATAGGGAAGGGGAAGACAGTTTGTCGTTGGTGCGCGAAGGGGGACATTCGCAACCACGCATCGCCCATGCTGCCGACGCCACCGGCAAAGCCATCGAGATCGCTCTGATCCAGGCTGTGGCAGATCACCCCAATATTCATCTGTTGACCGGCCATACGGCTGTCGATCTGCTCACACCTTCCCATCATGGTCTCGACCGTTTAAGTGTCTACGAGCGGCGCAAGGTTGTGGGTGCCTATGTTTACGATCAGGTCGGTGGCAGGGTGTTGCGTTGTCTTGCCAAATTGACGGTGTTGGCAACGGGCGGTCTCGGGCAGATCTATCTGAGAACCAGCAATCCGGAGGGGGCCCGGGGAGATGGTCTCGCCATGGCTTACCGGGCAGGGGCGAGGGTGATCAACACGGAGTTCGTCCAATTTCATCCCACCACGTTCCATCACCGACACGCACCGCACTTTCTGATTTCCGAGGCTGTGCGCGGCGCAGGCGCACGCCTTTGTCACAGTGATGGCGAACCATTTATGCAGCATTACGCGCCCGAGTGGAAGGATCTGGCGCCGCGCGATGTGGTCGCCCGCGGCATTCACCACGAGATGTTAAGACTGGGTGAACGTAGTGTCTATCTCGACCTGCGTTCATACATCTCCAGCGCTGAGATCCTCAACCATTTTCCCAACATCTATCAGAGTTGTTTGGAGTTTGGCGTTGACATCACTAAAGATTTGGCGCCTGTGGTACCTGCCGCCCACTATGCCTGTGGCGGTGTCTGGGTGGATACATGGGGCCAATCGACCACGCAAAATCTCTATGCTATCGGTGAAGTCAGCTGTACCGGTGTACACGGCGCCAATCGCTTGGCCAGCACATCTTTGTTAGAGGGGCTTGTGTGGGGCTGCCGAGCTGCCGAACACATTGGCAAACATGTGGCGAGCACCCCACTCCATGCTTCTGGAGACCTTCCACCCTGGTATGACGTGGGCGATATCGAACCTGACCCGGCCCTGATCAGCCAGGACATGAGTTCCATTAAGCATATCATGTGGAACTATGTTGGGCTTGTACGAACCACCCATCGTCTGGAGCGTGCCATCCATGAACTGCGCCATCTCGAAACTGAGATCGAAGATTTCTACAGGACGACACAGCTAAGCGATGGCTTGATTGGCGTACGCAATGCAGCGCGCGTGGCTCTGATTGTTACGCTGGCGGCCTGGCACAACAAGCGTAGCATGGGCTGTCATTATCGCGAGTAATCAGGCGGCGTCTTAGGTTCGAGAATTCGGCGTGGTTCAGAATCAGCGTCCCACATCTTTACAAATTGATGTTCTGAGGATTGAAGATTAAGGACGAATGGTAGAGGAACCCTTAATCTTTAGTCATTGATCTTTGGTTCTGTTCGCAATCGCAAACTTGGATGTGTAAAGATGCAAACTCGGCAGAATGAACCACGCATCACGCATCACGCACCACGCACCACGCACCACGCACCACGCACCACGCACCACGCACCACGTGCTTTTCCAAGACCACACAATATCCTGTTTCACCGTCCTTATTCATTAGGAAAAGCTTGTGAAGAAACAGACCGTTCTCATACTGTGTACCGGCAATTCCTGCCGTAGCCAGATGGGTGAGGGCATGGTAAATCACTATCTGGGTGAACGTTGGCAAGCCTATTCGGCTGGAACGGAGCCTTCTGGTTATGTTCACTCGCTGGCTGTCGAAGCAATGGCAGAACTGGGAATCGATATCTCGGATGGCCGGTCACAGTCCGCCGATGCGTATAAAGACATTCCGTTTGATGTTGTCATCACTGTGTGTGGTGATGCTGCTGAAAACTGTCCCCTGTGGTTACAAGAAGGTGAAGTCGTTCACATCGGCTTCGCCGATCCAAAAAAGGCCACTGGTTCCAAAGAAGAGCAGATGGCTGTGTTCAGACAGGTACGTGACCAGATCCAGGAAAGCATTACCGGCCTGTTAGAAGATGGGGGCGGCGATGCCGATGATAGACTGATCAAGAAGTTTTCCGGGCAAAAAAGGCTCTAACGGAACAAAAAAAGCCCGGGCTGTTAGGCCCGGACAATTTTTTATCGAAACCTGTTTCTAACCGTTATTCACAGTTAGGGAACATGAGAACCAAGGCAATATCTGCCTGGTTGAGAACAGGTAACACGGTGCTGATGACCTGGCGAATCGGGTCATCAGGGTTGGGGAAGTAGAGTTCACCCAAAATATCGGCGCCGGTCGTCAACTGATCCTGGCTCCACGTGATTCTGGGAAGGGCCTTGTCGTTGACAAAGAGATAGAGGCCATCACCCTGCGTGCTGACGGTGAGGGCACAGACACCAGCGTCGCCCAACCGAGCTATAAGAGCTGGCGGCAAAGCTAACTGGCTGAGATCGACACCCATAAGACTCTGTAGGATGAATCCGGCGCCAGGGACCGAAGGGGTTCCATTTTCGTCATAGGCCACTTCGACCGTCAGTTGAACGCCACCGGGGGCGGGGGTTTCCGCCGGCGCTTTCGGTATATCGCTCAACGCTCGCATAGCCACAGCATCGGCGCCTTCTTCAACGGGGAACTGTACGACTACATCCATACCAATGGCCTGAACAAGGGGCAGAATCGTCGTCAATGCCGAGGCAAAGGTTGGGTCCAAGCCACCCAGTTCAGTCGCTAATGCTGTAGTATTACCCAGCGATTCTGCCGACCAATTGATGAATGGAATAGCTTCGCCATTGGCGAATACAAAGATGCCATCATCCTTGTACATTGCTTCGATATGTTGCAGGTCCATGTCAGTGAACCGTTTCACCAATAGCGGTTCCATTCTTAACCACGTCAAATCAACATTACCTAACGTCAGGTTTTTGAGAGTTTCTGTGGTGAGTCCGGCAACTGATGGTGTGCCATCTTCATCGATTTGGATGACAACACGCGGAAAGGCGACAGCGAAATCTGAATCGGCTGCTGTTTCAGGATATGCGGTTCCGCAAGCTGACAAAAGCAGCACCAACAACAGGAACGTGAGTGCGATGGAAAGGCGTTTCGGGGTTACCATTTGCCACACCTCCTCGTGGGCGTACCGAGCAATGCCCGGCAAGAAAAGCGACTCAACGATAATTAAAACAATCTATGACAGCAATGATTAGCAGACTCAAAACCCAAATTTAGTCCACGATATTTGCCTTACTGTCATGTATACCACCTTTAGCAAAAGTACACAACTTTCCGTTTGAGCGATTACGTGGAAGGCGACTCTAGGTCGCTGAGGTGGCCTTTGAAACGATATAGGCGAGAGAGGCGAGGACTTGCCGCCACCCTTTGAGACAAACGCGGTTGCTGTGATCCAGAGCGGTCTCCCAGTCCGCTACAATGCAGCGACGATAATTAATGAAATTTAACAAAAATGACAGTCCATTTGATGTGATCTTAATGTATACTTGAAGCTACTGAGGCATTGAATATCGACTTGCTGGCCTAACCATCTGATGTGGTCAAATGCGGTCTGTTATAGACGGCATCTGACATGAAGCATCCGCTGAGTGGCAATGAATAGAGATTTGACGCCATCGAAGATCACCTCGTTTCGGAGCCGATGCCTCGGGCGGGGAGGAGATTTTGCTCGACATGAAGAAATGCGTGCGCGACCTGGTTTATGTAAGCCTATTTCTGTTTGTGAGCCTGGCAGGCACGGCCTGCGGTAGCGCCACAAAATCTGATAGCAATGACGGTCCAGACAGATCTATCCAAAATAAAGGCTCGGACACCTTGGTCAATCTTGCCTTGGCATGGGCTGAAACTTACCGTGTTGTAGATCCGAGTGTTTCTATCGCAGTGACAGGGGGTGGTTCGGGAACGGGCATCGCTGCCTTGATTAATGGTACGGTAGATGTGGCCAACGCCTCGCGCAAAATGAAGGATAAGGAAATCACAGCAGCGCAGGCGAATGGTATCGAGCCGATTGAATACACCGTTGCCATCGATGCCCTGGCTGTCATTGTTCATCCCGATAACCCTGTTCATGCCCTGACGATCCCACAGTTGGCCGACATTTATGCCGGAAGAATAACAAACTGGAAAGGGGTGGGGGGTAACGATGCCGGGATCGTCTTACTCTCTCGTGAAACGAACTCTGGCACCCATGTCTATTTTCTGGAAACGGTTGTTAGAAAAGGGGACAAGGAAAATCAAGACATTTTTGCACCGCAAACATTATTGATGCCCTCGTCGGTCGGCATTACCAGCGAGCTGCGACGTAACCCTAATGCCATCGGTTACGATGGTTTAGGATATGTCGATCCCGAGCATGAGCAGATGATTGCTGTGGCGAAAGATACCACCTCTCCCTATGTTTTCCCCTCGGTAGAAACGGGTGCTGACGGTAGTTATCCTATCTCGCGAGGGCTTTACATGTATACCGCGGGACAACCGGGTGGCGTTATCGCTGAGTATTTGGATTGGGTCATGGGGCCTGAAGGACAAAAAATCGTGGCAGATCTGGGGTTTGTGCCCCTACCAGCAGGAGCCAAAGCACATGACAACGAGTGAACAAATCCAACCCGGCAGGCACATAACCGCTGAACCCAAACCACGCCGTCGCCTGCGATGGGGTGAATGGATCATCGAAAATCTTATCAAAGTCTCCGGATTGTCCGCTATCTTCATTATCGCCTTGATTTTCCTCTTTCTCTTACGGGAAGGTCTACCAACGTTTCTGGATATACCGTTACGGCAATTGTTCGGAAGTCGTTGGTATCCTATCGAAGGGCTGTACGGGATCATGCCACTGCTGGTTGGTTCTCTGATCGTTACCTTCGGCGCCCTTATCCTCGCCGTGCCGCTGGGGCTGATTACGGCCATTTATCTGGCAGAACTGGCGCCCACCTGGTTACAGGAGATACTCAAACCCTTGATCGAAGTGCTGGCGGGTATCCCCTCCATCGTGTTGGGATTTCTGGGCTGGGTGGTGCTGGCGCCCCTCATCCAATCGGCCGGTGCATCAACCGGATTGACCGCCTTTACAGGCGCCCTCATCCTGGCCTATATGTCACTCCCCACCATCATCAGCATCTCTGAAGATGCGCTCTACGCCGTGCCCAAAGAGTATCGAGATGGTGCTCTGGCCATTGGTGCGACGCCCTGGCAGACCATCCACCGAGTGGTTATGCCCGCCGCTCGTTCAGGATTGGTCATTGCCGTTATGTTAGGGGTGGGCCGTGCGATCGGCGAGACCATGGCCGTCCTCATGGTGACCGGCAATGCTGCTAATATCCCCAGCCTGAGTTCGGGCTTGTTCTTTGAACCTGTACGCACGATGACGGCAACCATTGCTGCTGAGATGGGAGAAGTGGCTCAGGGCAGCATGCATTACAGCGTACTCTTTGGTATTGGCATTATCTTATTCCTCATTACCTTTGCTATCAACTCCATCGCCGCCCGCTTTGTTGGAACCGAAGGTTCAAGACGTCGAGGAGGCAGACTATGAGACGACAAGATACGCACCGACTGGCTGTTTGGTTGATTACCATCGTCGCCGCCCTTGTCGTGATTCCCATCGTCATGGTGATCGTCTACGTGATCTATCAGGGGATATCCGTAATCAGTTGGGAATTTCTGACACAGCACCCCTCCAATGGCATGCGCGAAGGGGGCATCATGCCCGCCATATTGGGGACTCTATTCCTGACACTGGGTACAGCGATCTGTGCCATCCCCCTTGGAGTAGCATCGGCTGTGTATCTTGCAGAGTATGCGCCCGATAACAGACTCACACACTGGGTTAGATTGGCAATCATCAATCTGGCCGGTATCCCTTCTATTGTCTATGGTTTGTTCGGATTGGGGGTATTTGTGCTCTTTATGCAGTTCGGCACCTCGATCTTAGCGGGTTCACTCACGCTGGGGATTATGACCCTGCCGGTGGTGATCAGCACCTCCGAAGAGGCGATCCGGGCGGTTCCGCAGATATTCCGTACGGTGAGTTTCAGCCTTGGCGCAACCAGGTGGCAGACCATCCGCCATCAGGTCTTACCCCAGGCAATGCCGGGAATCATCACCGGTGTCATTCTTGGTTTGAGCCGAGCTGCCGGCGAGACCGCACCGATTCTGTTTACCGTAGCCGCCTTTTATGTGCCGGAACTGCCCCAATCGATGTTCGACCAGACCATGGCTTTGCCCTACCATCTCTATGTTATCTCCACCCAGGTGCCGGGAATGCCACTCGAGATACAGTATGGTACGGCGCTGGTTTTGTTATTGGTTGTATTGTCATTGACGTTGGTTGCGACGGTGTTCCGCACCAGCATGCGTCGCCGTCGAGAATGGTAAATTCATGGAACCCAAATTATCGATTCAGAACCTCTTCTTCACCTATAAAGATGGCACCGAAGCCCTGCGCAATATCAATCTGAATATCCCGGCTAACCGCATCTTTGTGCTTTTTGGCCCCGCCCGAAGTGGGAAATCGACCCTATTACGTCTGCTCAACCGCCTATCTGATCTCACAGAGGGTTCTCGCCACCAGGGTACTCTATTGTTGGATGGCGATGATATTTTTGACCGCACAGTCGATGTCACGGATCTGCGTCGTCGTGTCAGCATGGTATTTGCCATCCCCACACCGTTACCAGGTTCGATTCGCGATAATCTGACCTATGGCCTGAGGATGGCAGGAATCAAAGATGCAGAGACCTTGGATGATCGGGTAGAGAAGTCTTTGCAGCAGGCAGCACTATGGGATGAAGTGAAAGACCGTTTAGACACGTCAGCTTTTGCGTTATCAGGTGGGCAGAAACAGCGTCTGTGTATCGCCCGTAGCCTGGCTTTGGAGCCCGAAGTCGTGGTCTTGGATAATCCCACATCAGGACTGGATCCGTTATCGACCGCCACCGTGGAAGAGTCGCTGTATGAACTTAAGAAACAGTACACCATCATACTAGTGCCCCATAGCGTGCAGCAAGGGGCCAGGGTTGCCGATCGGGCAGCATTTCTCCTCGATGGTGAACTGATCGAAGAGGGGGCGGTTGATCGAATGTTTGTTTCACCAAGAGATCAGCGCACCGAAGATTACATTACCGGGCGATTTGGCTAATAAGAGCTTATGAATATCAAAATCGATGTACGTGACTTCAATTTTTTTTATGAGGATTTTCAGGCGCTGACGGATCTAAACGTCAGTTTCCCCGAAAAGCGAATTACTGCACTGATCGGGCCTTCCGGTTGCGGCAAGTCCACCTTTTTGCGTGCGCTCAACCGTATGAATGACACAATCAAAGGCGCGCGTGCCGAAGGCCAGGTGATTCTGGACAAAAAAAATATCTACGATGATGATGTGGATGTCGTAGAATTGCGCCAGCGTGTCGGTATGGTCTTTCAACGTCCAAATCCCTTTCCGCAGAGCGTTTACGAGAATGTTGCCTTTGGCCCGAGGATCATCGGCAAGAACAAAAAAAGGGAGCTGGACGAAAGCGTGCGCAAGAGTCTTATCGGGGCTGCACTCTGGGATGAAGTCAAGCACAGGCTCGATGATCCTGCTCTAGACCTTAACCCTGGACAGCAACAAAGGCTTTGCATCGCCCGTACCATCGCCGTCAAACCGGAGGTTATCCTTATGGATGAACCTTGCTCGGCACTGGATCCTGTTGCTACCCTTAAAGTCGAGGATTTGATGCGAATGCTGGCGAGAGACTATACTATTGTGGTCGTCACCCACAATATGCAACAAGCTGCACGAGCATCCGACTATACCGGGTTCTTCTGGTTGGGCGAGTTGGTGGAGTACAATACCACATCCGAGTTGTTTAAATCCCCTAAACAAGAACTAACTGAAGCCTATATCACCGGAAGACGTGGTTAGGGTGAATGCCAAGAAAAATGTTCTAGAGATTTGTACTGCTCCGGAAATCGCTTAAGCGTTTTTAGATTGAACTGGATTATTATTTCTGAAATAATCAAAGAGGTTCAGCGTAGTATCTTCTCAATAACTTGGGGAACCAACCCGTCCACGAAGGTGGACGTTCGGCGTAGGTTCGTAGAACCCCGCCCCAAGAGCTCGAATTCATTCGGTGAGGGCCCCGGAATATTGAGAAGATACTCAGCGTACCCCGGCAGGCGATTTACGTAAGGAGACTACATAGTGCCGATTCGCGAGAGATTTATCCGAAAACTTGATGAGCTTCGCAATGACATTCTCAAGATGGGCGTGTTGGTCGAAGGTGAACTGAAACTGGCAATGGAGGCTTTGGCAACGCTCAACCTGGAAAAAGCCAGTGAGGTGCATCTATTGGACCAACGCGTAAACGAAGCGAGATTTGATATCGAGAGCAAGTGTTTTTCGCTGATAGTCTTGCAGCAACCGGCAGCCAGCGATCTGCGTCGCGTGATTTCGGCTATGAATATCATCATCGATCTAGAACGAATGGGGGATCAGGCGAAGGGGATAGCCAAGGTCATTCCCCATATGCACAAATATCCGAACCAACATCAGCCTGCTGAACTCAGACAGATGGGTGACACCGTATTGATGATGATGCGTCAAGCAATGCAGGCATTCGCACACGAAAACGTGGCTCTGTCTAAAGGTGTATCGGAACTGGATGATGAGGTGGATGCGTTGTATGCCAGAGTCTTTCATCAGGTTATGTCTTACATGGCCGAGACCAAAGAAGAAGACCGTGTTGAAGCAGCTTACGAGGTTCTGCGCGCCGCCAGGGAACTGGAGCGTTTTGGGGATCTGGCTACAAATATCGCAGAACGCACCATCTATATGATCACCGGCTCCATGGAAGAAATCAATGTCGACATCGATGATGCCGCAGAGGAGCCGCGGGGAAATTGAGGTATATTACAAGGCGTGTTCGCGTTCGTTAGATAAAAGTGCGTGATACCCACCGCTCGAAATAGAATGGCGGTTAGTATCACGCAGGATGTGAACTGTAATGTGCGGTTTTTGGTCAGTAGGGTGCTAGTGGGCAGAGGCCAAACCACTGCGTTCTACCAACTGGTCGTAGACCTGGTTCCATACCGCCGTGCGGAAAATGATGATCAGGCCGCTGACAAAGGAGATGGGGACGATGATCAACAGGATCCCGACGGGGATGCCCCACAGCAAAGCGCCCAACAGACTTTCGAGACTTTCGGTTGCAGTGAAAATCAACATGGCAGGTGCGACTGCCACCACACCGGCTAGCAAGAGAATGACCAGTACGATAGGGATCATGAGCATGGCCAGGAGGATGCCGATGCCCATCATTAGCAGCCACATGATGGCAACATCGCCGAAGTTGTTGCGAACCAGTTTCCAGGCGCTCCTAATGGCGACGCCTGTGGTTTGATCACCGATGGCTGCCGCTCGCCACCAGAAATGGCTGAGCACACCCAACAGCGTTGCCGAAATAATGACTACGGCCAACCAGCCGATAAACAACCCCACCGTCCCGATGATAGCGATAGCGGTGGCGAAGTCATTGTCTGCGGCTAACAGCAACAAAGGCGACGCCACAAGCATCAGCGTCAGCATCGCGATCAGGGCGAAGGGAAACCATATGATCAGATCTTGGAAAAACAGGCGCCATGTACGACGATTCCAGCCTTCGCTGAATCCTCGACGGACAGTTGGTTTTTCATTGTCGCTGTCGTGGGCATGGATGACTCGGGCGACACCAGCTCTCAATACGTAGTTCACCACCATGAGCAGGGCGATAATGAAAAACATGGCGCAGCAGAGGAGAACGATGACTGACAAAATGCCAACTGGGTTGATGAAGGGCCCAGAAAAACCCATGAACTCGTTGGAGTCCATTTGATAATTGACGCCATTTCCGGTGTTGCTCGGTATGCCGGAATAGCCGCCACCTCCACCGACTAGGGCCCAAATAAAGCCCAAAATCCATAGCGCCGGATTGCGGATGGTTGTATGTAGTGCCTGTTTGAGAATGCCAATGTGATCCATGATTTTCTCCTTGAATTAGGATGGATTCTGTTAGTAGATGCAAAATGTGACGTGTCGATATACTTGAAGGCCAGTAGATCAGGATATGCTGTCTAAGCGAAATTCGAGGCGCGATCTACCTGGTTTTTCAGTATTCAGGTTTGCCTGGTTTACGGCTTGAAAACGGGTCTGGCATGGAAATGGAATCTGCTGAGTCTGGAAAGGGAAGTTCGGCTTGCTCTTCGTCATTGACCCAGATTAGATTGCGGTTGATAAAGCCTGGCCAGACCCCAGCCCAGAAATGCCATGGCAAATGCGGCAGTTAGGGCAAGCAGAACAAGGACAGGAAACAAGGGTGCCAGTGGGGTGCTGAACGCCAAAAGGAAAAGATGACTTTCAAGTGCCGATATGATCAGTTCACCAGGACCCTCACCCGAGTCCAATAATTGGATTGTATCCATTGGTAGCCAGCGTGTCAGGGGATAACCGATGCGCGTCGCCACATTAGACAGCGTCAGAGCCAAGAAAATCGCCTGGGAGAGCGCGGCAAGCAAGACCATGACACCGCCCCAGACCCAAGCCATGCCTAAATCGGGGCGCTGGGCGTTTGCTACAGCTTCCTGTGCCGATAGCAAAGGCTGTAACATCTGCCAGAATTCAGCAGTCGAGGTACGTAGGAGGATTGGCGGTTCGCGCTCGAAGTGTTGACGCAATCTCAGACTTTGTTCTAGCTCCCACCGGCAGCTTGAGCACTCCGCGATATGTGTCTTGACTACCGAGTTCTGAGCACTGTTAAGTTCATCATCGATGTACGCCGCAATTAGTTCGGCTGGATGATTTGTCATCGTTCTATATCCAACAGTAGAGGGGTGAGTTCTTTGGTGAGTCGTTTTCGTGCATTGTAAAGCCGTGACATAACGGTGCCGATGGGGATCTCGAGCGTGTCAGCGATCTCTGCATAGCTGAGTCCTTCGTACTCTCGCAAAATCAGCGCTGTGCGCGCAGTCTCTGGTAACCTGAGTATGGCAGCTTGGACTTCGGTGGCAGTCTCATCCCGTTCTACTTGCCTGTCTGGTCGGGTGGTCTGTGCCGGCAGATGGGGATCTAATTCGGTCTCGGGACGGTTCTGCCGTAAGAGATCGATACTGCGATTGTGGGCGATGCGGCACAGCCAAGCGCGAAAACTTGTGCTGCGTTCGGCCTGGAAATTCGGCAGTTGCTGCCACGCCTTCATGAAGGTGTCTTGCGCAATATCCTCCGCCAGGTGTGTATCGCCGCAGATTCGAAAGGCAACGCTGATGACGAGCCGGTGATAGGTTTCGACAATCAGTCCATAGGCTGTTTTGTCACCTTTTTGTGCCGCACTAAGTAGATGTTGCTCTTTGGCTATAATGTTGTCGTTACCTATGGCAGACATCGGCGGCCTACCGCTTACGAAATGACTTCTGCTGACATCGGCGTGTTCATTCAAACCTTGTTATAATTCACAAATCCACGTGTTTCGTGTTTCGTGTTGCGTATGCGTTTAGTTGCATTGAGGGAAGCCTCTCATCAGAGAAAGATAGCGGAACACGAATACATGTCTATTCTGTCATTCAAACGTATCTGCAGAGTGTTTTATTCACTCCAGGAATGGCATAGGGGTGATGCACTAACGGCTTACACCACTGTAGAGCTGTCAGCCCTCTACTGTGCAAGTCCAAATAGTATTTGTATCTTCTCAATAACTTGGGGGAACCAACTCGTCCACCAAGGCATGTCCTGAGCGTAGCCGAAGGGTGGACGTTCGGCGTAGGTTCGTAGAACCCCGCCCCAGAGCCTGAATTCATTCAGCGAGTGCCCCGGAATATTGAGGAGATACTGGTATTGGTTCGATAATATGGAAAATCGTACCCAGGAGTATTGGCAAGATACTTGAGTAAAACCACTATGTTCTCAAACTTACACATTTAGTTGACATAGTGTGTATAATGGTGTCATATTTGCTAAACTTCTGTTCCCCCCATGAAGATATCTGTTTGAATCTCTGAACAAGATTGATTCTTTTCTGCGCTTAGCGCTTACCTTATTCTAGGTGATTCGTAGCATGAGAGCGATGACTTTACGGCGATTGTTTTTTTTGCTGGTCGCATCATTCATCTTGCTGGTGGCCCTGCCGTCAGCCGCACATGCGTACGGTTTGGCCGCCGAGCCAACGACGATCCATCGCGTGCAAAAGGGCGAGACCCTAAACCAGATCGCGTCCAATTACGGAACGACGGTCGATACTCTCAAGCGATTGAATAATCTACGCAATGCCAATGTGATTTATGTGGGCCAGCGTTTGGTGATAAAGCGTGGCACAACAGACAATAGCAGTTCGCCCGCCAATTCCGGGGTACATGTTGTGCGTCGGGGAGAGACACTTTCCGGCATCGCCCGCAACAATGGTACGACGGCATCTGCTATCCAGGCCGCTAACAACCTGCGTAGCAGTGTGATATTTGTAGGGCAACGCCTAAAAATACCAGCGGGTGCTGCCAATGGCGGAACCAACCAAGGGGTGGTGCACGTGGTCAAAAAGGGCGAAACTCTCGGCAGTATCGCCGCTGCTTACGGTTCTACGGTTGCGAAACTCAAAAAACTCAACGGCATCAAAAACGCATCCTTAGTAAAGGTCGGGCAGCGGCTTAAGATAACACCCGCTGCCAAGCCTGCAAAGAAGACAGGGCCCAAGAAGATCGTCGTAGATATCTCTCAGCAGCGTTGCTGGCGCTACGAAGGCGAGGTTATGCTCAATACCTGGCGTTGCTCTACCGGCCAGCGCCGCTACGGCACCAAAACGGGCACCTTTAGGGTGCAGAGCAAGTTGCGCAAAGCCTTCGGTTCCACCTGGAATATCTGGATGCCCTATTGGTTAGGGATCTATTGGAGTGGTTCGGTCGAAAATGGACTCCACGGTCTGCCCTGGAAGGCGAACAGCGGCAGAAAGATCTGGGAGGGCTGGTTGGTACACCTGCGACATTTGGTTGCGTGATGCTTCGTGACGACCCTATGAAAAAACTGTGGAATTGGGCCGATATCGGTACCAAGGTGGTTATAAAATACTGATGTCGAACTCGTGTTTCGACCATGAGTCAAATGTCTTGAGGGTCTGCCTACGGCGGCCTTCCTCTTGTTTTAGGGCATGAAGGGATATCGTAGGGTTACCGATCTGCTGTTGTCGATCTTTGTAGCCGCCTTGTTGACTTCCGGGCTCGGCATGGTTTTGCAAGGCGAGGAGGTTTGGGCTAAACCTGAGGCCCCAACCGGGCAATTGAGGACGCCGCCAAGGCCATCCGCTCCAAATATCGCTTTCCCTCGACCTCTTCCATCAGCTGTCAGTAAGAGGCCGTCAGAATCCGCCGATCTCAGTATCCAATACATCAGCCGCACACCTCGCTACAACCGCTACTGTTTGATTTACGACAGGGACATACCTGAACTCTGCCCTGGTACCGAGACCGAACGGCGCTTTCCTCAGGCCGGTGAACCCGTGACCTTTACAGCTCATATTGTCAACCAGGGTATGGTTACAGCTACTGCTGCAGCTTATACCTGGACGGTAGATGGCAGTGCAGTGCAGATAGGTGAAGTACAGGCGATCGGCCCGGATGGGTGGGTGGATATTCACATGGAGTGGCTTTGGCAAGAGGGTTCACACATCGTCTCTGTAAATCTAGAACACCTCGAGTCTGACTTGTTTGAACAGAATAATCAACTGTCGCATCAAACGGACGCCCATTACCTGGAGATCCTGGTCCATCCATACTTTGTCGAGGCGTTCGCCGAAAGGCAGAACCTGGTTGGCACTTACTCCTTTGCCGATTGGTTGCAGGCGCAGTTCGTACAAATGAATCAGCGTTTGGGCGCGGCGCTTTATCCCGGTACGCCCGCAGGGATCGGTGACCGCATCCGCATCGACGTGATCTCTGACACGGTGGCGGTTGGAGGAGATATCATCAGCAGTACGCTGGCCTTCGATGGCCGTTGGACTTTTCGGACTGAGCCGGATTACAAGCGTACACCTGAGAACGAGGCGCTGGAATCAGCCCAGCGCTATGCACAGACCTACGCTGCGGGCATAGATTGGGGTCTCATCCACGAGCTTACGCATCAACTGGGGGTTATCGATCTCTACCAGCTCAATGTCTCACCCAGCGCCGGCAACCCTCTGACCACTCAGGAGGGTCTGCCACTGTTGTCCGGGTTTTATTGGCAATGGCCGGGATTGATGGGTGGGGATGATGCACGTCCCTTCGATAACACCCATTACAGTGAGCATACAGCCCGAGCGCTCGCTACCAACACTGGCTATCGGCGTGGCTACTTCGGCGAATACCTGTATGATCTGCCAGACCATGTACGTTTGCAAGTGCTGGATCGAGCTGGATTGGCTGTAAATCACGCCCGGATCGAGATCTATCAAACAGAGCGGAACGGGTTGGCGAGCAAACCGGTGATCATGGGAGATAGTGATGAGTCGGGTTTTTTCCTGATACCCAATCGGCCGGTGAGCCCGACCCTGACCACCGAAACCGACCACGCTCTACGGCCAAATCCTTTTGCACAGATCGATGTGGTGGCCCGTAATGGCCAACTGCTGATACGAGTGCAGAAAGAGGGCCAGGAATTCTATCGCTGGCTGCCTATCACCGAACTTAACAAATCTCTCTGGAATGGCAATCAGAGCGTAACTATAGCCCTGCGCACGCACTTCCCCCCTGATTCCGGCGCACTGCCCCCGGCGCCGGCCCAATTAGGCCTGCGAACGGAGGGTTCTACGAGGATATTTGCCTGGGATCCAGTCGCTGAGGCTGTCTCATACAATTTCTACGGCGCTGTCTGGCCCGATTATGATCCCTTTACCCTGGTAGCTGAAGGGCTGACCGAACCTCAATTTGCAACCCGCCTAAGCGCTCCGGCTCGTTATGCGGTCACAGCAGTTGATGCGGCCGGTCAGGAGTCAGCGTACAGTAACATCGCCCGTGCAGAAACACTTCTATCCCCCTATGGCCTGATATGGCGAGATTCAGATCTGGTCGATCGTGGCGAGCTTTTGGTCGTCGACGGGCATAGCGGGGCCATGTTGAGCATGCTTCCCCCTGCCACTGCTGGCCAATGGCCACGTTGGCTTGGGCGCGTGGGCAGTGAACATCATGGCATGGTGGATGTGGTTCAATCCAATCTTGGCAGGGACGATACATTCGCAGTTGCGCTACGAGGCAGTGGTCGAGTATGGGTCATGGATGACAGTCAGGAACCCCTCAATTGGTTCGGGCGGACCAACGATTTACCATCGAAGTTGGAGAACCCTGGGGGTGTCGCCCTGGCAGGCGAACCCTTTACGGTTGATTTCTCCCCGACCCGCCCAGATGCCGATGCCGCCCTACTGTTGCCCTTCGATGGCGATCTGTTGGATGCCAACGGTACAGCACCCATTGTCAAACAAGGACTGAGTTTCACAGATGGCCGCTTTGGGCAAGCGGTCGAAATAGGGCAAGGCGCCCGCTTACAGTATGCTGCTGTAGACTTCGATGCCACTCGTGGCGGTGTCGAATTCTGGTTTCGCCCGGCCTGGGCAGGCTTGGATAAGGAGCCGCACGTCCTGTTGGAGATCGGCGATCCAGGCCGGGAGCCGGGTGATGACGAACAGGGTTATCGTTTGCGTGTGGCGCATGCCGGGGGCGGGCTCTATGCCTGGGTGACCGATTTCGAAGACATCGACAAGGCAGCCTGGGGTGACATCGCTGACTGGAAGGCGGGTGAATGGCACCATGTGGCGGCTGTCTGGGAAGAACAGCGTATCAGCCTGTTTGTGGACGGGCGCCTGGCCTGGGGGGAGGCGCTGCCTTTTGCTGTTGAGGGTGAGCCAGCGGTCATTGCCATCGGCGGCACGCTGGCAGGAGAATACGAAGCGATGGGAGTGTTTGACGCATTGCGGGTGAGCACCGTGCCCCGGTCGGGTAACAGTGATCAGGTACGGGTGCTGGTGTCGGAACGGCAGACGGCTGAAGTCAAAGTTCTGGACCTGATGGGGAACCTGATCTCGACCTGGGTCCCTGATGATGACGGCTTGCATGGTTTCGGCCAACTGGTGGTGGACCCGAGCGGTCGGGTCTTTGTGGCAGATACCGAGACTGCGGATGTCGTAGAGCTAAAGTTTGATGGCGATAGTCTACACTCGCACTCCTGGCTTGGCTTAGCCTTGCAACGAGGGCCTCTGGCGCTGGCTGTCAGCGAGGATGGTTGGCTGGCCATAGGAGATCGGTCAAGTGTCAGGCTGTTGCATCCTGATCAGCCTACTGTGGCTCCACTACGATGGCGAGCACCAAATGATGGCACGGCAGGTGATTTCGATGGCGTCACGGCGTTGGCTTTTGGGCCAAGTGGAGATCTGGTGGTGGCAGATGTGGGCACACCTCGTGTGCGGTTTATCTATGATCCGCTTACATGGCGACAGTTTTGGGGATTGATGTTGGTTGGGAGATGAATAAGCTGCCACCCTAATTAAATGTGGCTTTCATTACTTTGACAGGCTCATATGGTATGATGTGAGTCAGGCAACCACTCTTGATACTTGGCGGAGCATGTACGATGAGGAGATCATCAAGAGCTCTGATCATCGCTAAAATTGTCACCCTCAATCTTCTGTTCCTCTCTCGCCGCCACCTTTCGCCGTTTGCGCCTGCTCCAGGTATAGGGCCATGAGATCACGAATAATCACAGCCGTCTTTTTCTGTCTAGTAGTGTGCACTATCGGCAGTGTTGTATTTATGGCTGAGGCTACTGCTTCTGCGCGTACGTATCAGATATGGGCATCACTGCAGGTGCAGCAACCTGCTGTCACACCCACGAGCGGAACACTGCCAACGCCGACATCGCCATCGTGCCCCCTAGTCTCACTCCGCTGACACTCTATCTGCCTCTGCTACAAAGCTAAGGAGCCATACACGTGAGCACAAAATTGCTAATGTCAGTGATCCTTCTGATCGCTGTAGGATTTGTAGGAATAAGTACGGTGCACTCTACAGTAACATCAGAGGGTGAGGATGTGTCAGCGGCGCTCGGAACGACACCTTCGTACGATATCGAACTGCTGTCGCAAGTAGGTGGCATGGTCGATGCGGTAGCCCAGCAGGGGCAGTATGCCTATGTCGCCATCGGCTGGTGGCTTGCAGTGCTCGATCTAACTGATCCGTCAGATCCTGTGCTTGTGGGACGTTCGGAACTCAGACCTGGGGACTTTTATTTTCTAGAAATAGAGGGCAACTATCTCTACGCCTCACCAGCACAGGCTTTCGTATCTATGATATCAGCGATCCCACAACGCCCCATATTTTAAGTGAACTGGCCGAACTGACAGGGTATGAGTTCCAGGTCATCGATGGGCACGCCTATATTTTATCGGATGGTCTTGTCATCGTGGATGTGCGAGATCCAACACAGCCGGTGGTTGTAGGACGATGTAAAGAAGGCGGTGGAAGAGATTTATATATCAGCAACAATCATGCATACATCCTTTCCTTCTGGCTAGGCCTGTTGGTTGTAAACATCGCAGATCCTGCCGCACCGGTCATCGTCAATCAAGTCTTGCTTCCTTCTGATGTAAATGCCACATCGATCTACGTTACAGGTGATTTTGCTCTGCTAGGTAGCATGCCCCACGGTTCGGGTGGTAGTCTATTATTCTTCGACATTTCAGATCCTCTGGATGTCCAGCAAGTTGGCGAGATGGCATTGACTGTGAGCGATATTCGCGTACAGGATAACCTCGCTTACGTACAGTAGCGATCCTGAACTGCCTGTGGAAGTTGGCTCTTATGCGGTTGAGGGATGGCAAGTAATCATCCAAGGGGAGTACGCTTATGTCAGTGGAGACGAGTTTTCTAGTTCTACCGGATTCTGTGGTGGGTGGAAATAACCCAAAAGAATTACACAACATATAGTGGCTTTTTTCGATTACATACTGTATGCGGGCCAAATTGCTATACTGGAGGTGCAATTTCATGGTAAAAATGCGAAATTTCATGCGTCATGAAGTGCAAAACATCCAAAACCACAGAATCCGGCAGAACCAGACAGCGCCAGAGGGGGTTTCATAGACATTGACTTGCATGAACTTGCCAACGTTCGAGGCACGCAGTTTCGAGTTGATTTCACTCTGTTTTTGCTTGAGCTCTGTTTGCCAGCGTTTCTTCCACCAATTTAACTGCTAGAATCAATACCTTCGCCAAAATTGAAGAAAGCTCTTTGTGGCAGACTCGTGACCAAATTCACCCCACAACAGGGCAAATATCGAACAAAAATAGGGATGAA